>JAUSLL010000006.1 GCA_030649335.1 Parvibaculum sp.
TCAGAACCAATGGCCTGCGGGACTTGTTGCGATCGCTTGCGAGCGGAGGGAGGCGCGTCGACAAGAGGCCTCGCGCGCCGGATGCGGCAGACGACGCGTTGAACATTCCGCCACGCTTGGTTCTGGACTTGGAACAATTGCAGGAAAGCGCCGTTGCTAGAGACAGCACGCAGTCGATGAAGCTCAACGCGGATGATTTTCCAAGTTCGGTAATGATGCGGGAGGTTGCGGATCGTCTCCGGCCCGGCACTCATGAAGCCGCCTATAGCCGCATAGCCTTACGTGAGGAAGATAAATATTGAACCGGCACTAAATATAACACCCCACGCAACACTTTTGGGGAAATGCAACCCGAAATTTCTGGGTAAAGCCCCAACAGAACCAACTGCATCGCACTAAAATTTTAGGCACCGTGGTCCAACTAGCTCTTTCCCCGGAAGGCAAAAAAGGATCACGCAGATGAGCAATGCAAACAGCGGCAAACCAGAACCGCTTCTCACCGAAATTCAGGCCGCGGAGTTTCTTAATCTCTCTCCCCGGACATTACAGGCTTGGCGCATAAAAGGTGGCGGGCCTTGCTTCGCGCGCCTCGGAAGGGCGGTACGCTATCGCCAAGCCGATCTCAACCAGTGGCTTGATGCGCAGACTCTCGCGCATACGAGCGCGGCGGAGGTCTGACGATGGAACCGAAATTGCTGGCACCAACTTTTTACGCAGCGCCTTTTTCAACCAAGGCGGGGCTACTCTTCCACGTAAGGTGCAATTGGTGTGGGCAAGATCATATTCATGAGCCAAAAGAAGGGTGGCACGAAGCGGGATGCGAAGTCGGCAGCCGGTCGCCATATCGATCGAGCGGTTACTATCTGGTTTCCGAACGGGACGATGGGAGCACATCAACGCTCAAGCCAGAGTTCGTGTGGCCGCTTAAGAGAGGTTTCGCGGAGGCGCTCAAAGGCTCCGAAGACAATATCCGCGCTTCCGTCACCTCAGCGTTCTTCAACGCAAGCAAACTGAGTTTGGAGCCAGCAGGCCGCGTGGGTTCGCTGGTCTCACTTGGCGTGATCGTGGACAGCATCTTAGAGAGGACCGCCCGCGAGTTCCAACCTGGACAAATGGATATGCTCTTTTTTGCAGAGTCGGCGGGCGGTGTCAGCAAAGGCAACGCAGCCGTACAACTTATTGAGTTGTTCAGCGCCCGTTTTGACGATTGGGCTGTGAGGCGGATCGCAGCGGAGATCGATTCCTGTTACGCGCGAGGCGGGACACGTGGCAAGGGACGGTGCTAATGCAGCCCCGCAAGATTGCCTTCCGCCGCGTAGCGGACTCTGCCCTAGGCCATGCCGACGCGATCGTGTCGCGCTGGCTTCCAGACGGGCGGCGTGAAGGGCCGGAGTGGGTGGCTCGCAATCCGAAGCGCAACGACCACAAGCCCGGATCGTTCAAAGTGAATATGCTCACCGGACGCTGGGGTGACTTCTCGAGTGGCGACACTGGCGGCGATTTGGTCGCCTTGGCCGCGTTCCTCTTTAGCCTCAATCAGGCGGACGCTGCAAAGCGTATTGCCGAAATGCTGGGTATCAATCCTTATGAGTGATCCTTTCGAGCCAATCGGCGGTGGCAAGACTCCGAAGCAACCTGCTCGCGAATTCAACGCGATAGTACCTGTGCCCTCCGATGTACCTACGCGTCCAAAAAATCATCCGCGACTCGGCAAGCCTACGCAGAGCTGGACCTATCGCGATGCGTCTGGCTTGGTGCTCGGCTATGTGCATCGCTTCGATCCTCCGGAAGGAAAACAGTTCCGACCACAAGTGCTTTTTCGACCAAAGGCAGGCGGCCAACTTCAATGGCGCTGGGAAAGCTGGCCCACACCGCGTCCGCTCTATGGCCTTGATCGGCTTGCTGCAAAACCCGACGCACCCGTGGTGCTCACAGAGGGTGAGAAATCGGCGGACGCCGTTGACCGCCTGTTAGTCGACCATGCAGCTGTCACAAGTCCCAATGGTTCAAAGAGCGCAGGCAAGGCCGACTGGAAGGCGCTGACGGGCCGCCACGTCACTATATGGCCAGATGCCGACGAGGCTGGCCTTGCCTATGCGATGGCAGCGGAGCGGCTTCTCAAGCGCATAGGTGCGGCTTCTGTTGCAATCATTGATCTCCCGGAGGGTGTTGTCGAAAGCTGGGACGCATCGGACGCTGAGAAAGACGGAATGGATCGTGCTGGGGCGCTAGCACTCTTAACTAGCGCTGGGACACCAACAGGTGTCCGCCCATCCGATGGAGATGCCAAAAGTGACGACGGGCGGCACAGTCGTAACGCACGGCGTGCGCCTCACCGCGACACGTTAATGGCGCTGACCACTTTTGTTGACCTTTGGCACTCGCCGAATGGCGACGCCTTCGCGAGCTTCACTGTTGGCAACCATCGTGAAGCATGGCCGGTCCGTTCCGAAAATTTCAAACGATGGCTATATGCTCGGTCCTATGAAGAGACTGGCATCGTTCCGGGCGGGCAGGCCGTGGAAGACACTTTGCGCGTGCTCGAGGCACGAGCAATCAATGAAGGTGTGGAACAAGAACCATTCCGTCGCGTGGGATCACGAAATGGAAAACTTTATATCGACCTTTGCGACCAAGGTTGGCGGGCCATTGAAATCGACTCTCATGATTGGCGCATTCTTGAGAGGCATGATCTACCTTTCATTCGCTCAAAAGGTATGAGGCCACTGCCAGAGCCTTACCTTGGCTACTCCATTAATGAGCTTCGGAGTTTCGTCAATATCACTGACGATGAAGATTTTTGTCTCTTGGTGGCTTGGATTGTCGCGGCTCTTCGCGATAGAGGGCCCTATCCAATCCTCGTTGTGAATGGTGAACAAGGAGCAGGGAAATCGACATTCTCGCGATTGCTCCGAGAACTCGTGGATCCAAACGCCGCGCCGATCCGCACGGCGCCGCGTGATGATCGAGATCTAATTGTCATGGCAATGAACTCCCACGTCTTGGCGTTCGATAATCTTTCGAAGGTAGATGTATGGCTTTCAGATGGGCTCTGTCGCCTTGCGACGGGCGGTGGCTATTCTACTCGCATGCTGCATACCGACAGCGATGAAATGATTTTCATGGCCCAGCGCCCGATTATTCTAAATGGCATTCCGTCGCTTACGGATCGCCCTGATCTCGCCGATCGCACCGTTAATATCCGTCTGAAGGCGATCCCCGAAAACGAACGCCGTCCAGAGGATGATTTCTGGGCTGATTGGAAGGATGCCTATCCCAGAGTGCTAGGCGCTCTCTGCACCGGCCTTAGTGCGGCACTTCGAAACATCGGACACACCAAACTCGATCGATCCCCTCGACTTGCTGACTTCGCCAAATGGCTCACGGCCGCCGAACCGGGGTTAGGCTGGGCGCCCGGGGAGTTCATGAAAGTATACAGCGATAATCGACGCAACGTTTCTGATTCAGCGTTTGAGGCGGATGCGGTGGCGATCGCTATCCGGGACATGATGGCCAGCCGTATAGAACCATGGGAAGGCACGCCTACAGAACTTCTGACGACATTGGACAATCATGCCTCTGACAATGCGATGAAGATGCGTTCATGGCCTGCCACTGCTCAGGGGTTGGGTAATCGCGTTGATCGTGTTGCACCCTTGTTGCGCGGTCAGGGACTAGACTTTGAGCGAACGAAATCTGGAAAGCGCATCATTCGAATATTTAAGAGACCGATCTAAGAGACGCACGCCGTGCGTCGGTGTTCCCCCGCCCCCCTCGGTTGTTCTTTCGTCACGGCCGGATGCAGGCGCCCGAAGAGAGACATACCAGCAACTTTCGCGGGTCCTCCCGGGGGCTTTGCCTATACGGGCGGGCGGAGCGTGGAGGTCCTATCGTTTGGGGATTGAATTTTGATGCAACACTTTGATGCAACCGCCCACACCCGATGCAACACTCGATGCAACCGGCTGCACCTGATGCAACTCTTTCAGGGAGTTAAGTCAAAAAGATGTGGACGACTACGGACGGCTTTGGTCGGCTAACCGCTCGGGCCAACCCACTGACTTTATTAAATTCTGGACGGCTTAGACGGCTTGGGCGGCTCTTTTCTATTTCTTGAAAAGAGAAAAAGAGAGTCCGCCGATAGTGGGCGGTGTGTCGAATGGGTGAAGCCGGGGAAAGGGGGGAGCCAGATCAGGTATTGCCAATCCAGATGCTTACGAGGTGCTTACGCGCGAGAAGCGCGCGATGTAAGCCTTGCAATGCAATCGCAAAAATATCAATTAAATCAAAGGGTTATTTGGTGCACCGAGAAGGATTCGAACCTCCGACCCTCAGATTCGTAGTCTGATGCTCTATCCAGCTGAGCTACCGGTGCAGACCCGAAATGCAGGCGGCGCGAGGGGCTGCTTTACGTTTTCGGGTGGGCAACTCTTAAAGGGAAGCGCTGGCGAAGGCAAGTCCCTTGGTGCGGGTTTTTATGGCTCCATCACCCTTTCGTCGTGTCACGGTAAGCGACTGTATCCCCTAGGGTTTTGGCCTCATAAACGCCGCGGGCGACGGCGCGGGCGACACAGTCTGCGGCAATCGCGCCCAGCCGCAGAATCTCGCGCGGGCGCATTTCGTCGCCGAGCGGCTTGGTGCCGGTCGCCAGCACAAACAGCACGTCGCCATCAAAAGGCGTATGAATGGGGCGGATCGCGCGGGCAAGCCCGTCCTGCGCCATGATCGCGACGCGGCGCGCCTCGGCCGGAGTGAGGTCCGCGTTGGTCGCTATGCAGCCGATGGACGTGTTGCCTCCGCTTTGCGCTGCCGCCTCGCCCTTGGTGCCGAGCATGGGCTCGAGCGTCGAGACATTGCTCATGTCGGCGGGCAGACCACGCCCGCCAAACTCAGCCTCAAGCTCATAAGGTGCTGCCCAAAACTGCGTGCTGCCCGGCACAAGCACCGAACCATAAGGATTGACCGCTATCAGCGCACCGACCTGAAGCCCGTCATCTGTGATGGCAGATGCTGATCCCAAACCGCCTTTGATCTGCCCCGCGAGTGCGCCAAGCCCGGCGCCTGCATTGCCAAGCGCAAATGTTTTTGACGCTGCAGCGCAGGCCGCGCGGCCGAGTGCGTTATAGGGCGGTGTATCGCCCCAGTCCTTGTCGCCGCCATTGGTGAGATCAAAAAGAATAGCGGCAGGCACGATGGGGGCGACCATCGTGGTATTGGCCATGCCATAGCCGCGGCCTTGCGCGCCGAGCACGCCTGTAACGCCCGAAGCCGCATCAAGCCCGTAGACCGAACCGCCGGACAGCACGATGGCATCGACCTGATCTACGAGGCAGGCGGCATCCAGCAAATCGGTCTCGCGCGTGCCGGGCGCACCGCCGCGCACGTCAACGCCGGCCACCGCGCGCATCTGGGGCAAAATAACTGTGCAGCCGGAACGCAATTGCGCATTTTCAGCATTGCCGACGCGGATACCGTCCACATCTGTAATGAGATTGGAAGGCCCCTTGCGGATGGTGCCGATGGTCATAAGCTGTTACCTGATTTTTAAATGGGGGCCGAACAATGCCGATGAACCGTATACTGCCACTCGCCGCCGCGACCGTCATTGTTGTTGTCGCGGTGCTCTGGCTCACATTCGGCAGAGAAGGCCCCAAGCCCTATATGGTCGCGGCCGCCAACCCATACGCGGCGAAAGCCGGTGCCGAGATATTGGCGCAAGGCGGCAGCGCGGTTGACGCCGCGATTGCGGTGCAAGCCGTGTTGACCCTCGTTGAGCCGGAATCGTCGGGCCTTGCGGGCGGCGCCTTCATGCTCCATTGGACACCGGGCAGCGACAAGCCCGAGGCTTACGACGGGCGCGAGACAGCACCTGCCGGTGCAACGCCCGATATGTTTCTCGGCGACGATAAAAAACCCCTCGGCATCATCCCCGCCATTTTGAGCGGGCGTTCTGTCGGTGCACCGGGAGCGGTCGCCCTCCTCGCGCTCGCCCATAAAGAGCATGGCAATCTCGCTTGGAACAAACTCTTCGACCGCGCGATCGAACTTTCCGAAAACGGCTTCACGGTGTCCGACAAACTCGCCGCCGCCATCGCACGCGATCCGGCCCTTGCCATGATGCCCGCTTCGCAGGATTATTTTTTTACCCTCGATGCAAACGGCAAGCGCGTGCCGGTCGCCGCCGGTGCGACGCTCAAGAACCCGTTTCTTGCCGCCACGCTTAAAATCATTGCCGCTGAAGGCGCTGACGGATTTTACAAAGGCCCTGTCGCGCAATCGATTGTGGATGCGGTACACGCCGCGCCTTCGCGTCCGGGCACATTGTCGATGGCCGATCTTGCAGGCTATGAAGCAAAACATCGCGATGCGCTCTGCCGCCCCTATCGCGTTTACAAAGTCTGCGCCATGCCGCCGCCGACATCGGGCGGCATCGCCACCTTGCAGATCCTCGGCATTCTTGAAAGTTTCGATATGGGCGAGATCGAACCCATGTCGCTGACGGCCGTGCATTTTATCGCCGAAGCGGAAAAGCTCGCCTATGCCGACCGTGGCAAATTTCTGGGCGATCCTGATTTCGTGCATGTGCCGGTCGAGGCGCTGCTCAACGCGGAATATCTGCGTCAACGCGCCAAGCTGATCGACCCGAGCTATTCGATGAAAGTCGCCAAGCCCGGCACACTCAACGACAAAAAGGCGGATGCCCAAGGCACCAATGTCTCGGTCGCCTATCCTTCCACCAGCCATTTCGCCATTGTCGATGCGGAAGGCCGCGTTGTGTCGATGACCACATCGGTTGAAGCGCCCTTCGGCAGCCATTTGATGGCGGGCGGGATGATCCTCAATAATCAGTTGACGGATTTTTCTTTCGCGCCCGAAGAAGACGGCAAGCCTGTCGCCAATGCGGTGGCGCCCGGCAAGCGCCCCATGTCGGCGATGGACCCTGTAATCGTCTTCGACAAGGACGGTGATTTTTATGCGGCTCTGGGTTCGCCCGGCGGCAGTCGCATCATCGGCTATGTCACGCAGGCGCTCGTCGCCGTGCTCGACTGGAACATGGACATGCAAAGCGCCTTCGACCAGCCGCGTTTTCTCGATCGCAACGGTCCGCTTGAAATCGAAGAAGGCACGTCGCTTGAAAAACTTATCCCCGACCTCAAGGCCCTCGGCCACGATGTATTGCCGGAAAAAATCAACAGCGGCTTGCACGGTATCCGCGTAACGCCTGAAGGCCTGGACGGTGGTGCCGACCCACGCCGCGAGGGCAAGGCCATCGGCGGCATGCTTTAGAAGCACCAAACCGTCAGCCAAAAATGCGCAAAAACTTGACCAACGCGCGCGTCTTGGGACTGAAGAGCGTCGGCGTGTAATAGGACCCTGCGACGCGTTTGGACACTTCCGACAAGGTCGGATAGGGCGCGACAATGCCTGCCATGGCGCTCAGCTTGATGCCGCGCGATTTCGCCAGTATCCACGGCAGCAGCAATTCGCCTGCCTCCGGTCCGACGATGGTGCAGCCGAGAATGCGGCTGTGCATATCGGTGATGATCTTGATGTGACCATCGGTCTGGCGCGTCGCCTGCGCGCGGTCATTCTCACCAAATTGCCAGCGCAGCACATTGATCTTTTTATAATGCGCGCGTGCCTGTTCTTCTGTCTCGCCAACATGGGCGATTTCGGGATCTGTGAACGTGACCCACGGAATATTCGCGTAATCGGCTTTGGCGGGCACACGGAAAAGAGCCGAGCGAATAACGAGGCCTGCGTGGTAGCCCGCGACATGCGTGAATTGCAATCCGCCGATCACATCGCCGATGGCATAGATGCGGCGGTTCGCGGTGCGCAAACTATCATCCACATTGATGCCGCGCGGCGTGTATTTGACGCCCGCTTTTTCCAGCCCCATGCCATCGACATTGGCGATGCGGCCAGCGGCCACCAGAAGATGTGAACCTTTGATCACCTTGCCGCTCTCAAGCGTCACTTCTATCGCGCCTTCTTCGCCTGCGACGGAGGCAATGCGTGCGCCTTCGAGAATATCGATGCCCTCGCGCATCAGTTGATCAAGCACGATGCGTGTGAGTTCGGGATCATCCTTCGACAAGGCGACCGCTGCCTCGATGACTGTCACTTTGGCGCCGAGGCGGCGATGAGCCTGCGCCATTTCCATGCCGATGGGCCCGCCGCCGATGATGATGAGATGGGCGGGGCAGACCGTCAGTTCAAAGAGGTTTTCATTGGTGAGATAGGGCACCGTGTCGAGGCCCGGCACGGGCGGCACGCCTGCGCGTGATCCAGTTGCTATGACAAAACGGCGGGCGCGGATTTCCGTATTGCCGACGACGAGCGTGCGACGATCCTTGAAGACGCCCTGCCCCTTCATCACGGTCACGCCGAGCCCTTCAAAGCGGGCGACGCTGTCATTGGGCGCAATGGCATCGATGACGCCGCGCACATGCGCATTGACCTTGGCAAAATCGACCTTGGGTTTGGCGGGCGCAATGCCGAAGCGTTCGCCGTCCACCATGTCGAAAGCGTGTTTGGCTGCCGCGATCAGCGCCTTGGAGGGCACGCAGCCTGTGTTGAGGCAGTCGCCGCCCATCAGCCCGCGCTCGATCAGCACGGTGCGTGCGCCCAGTTGTGCCGCACCTGCCGCCACCGACAACCCACCTGAGCCCGCGCCGATCACACAAATATCGGCTTTGATTTTCTTGACCATGATTTCAGAACTTTAATTGGTGACAGATCAGGGTTTGCTGCGAAACCGGCGATAGAGAATAGGAACCAGCGACAAAGCGGCGAGCGCCAACAGCGGACCGATCACCTGCGGTTGGCGCAGCAATCCGAGGTCGGGTGTGCCGCCAGCATCAAAAATGACGCCAAGCCCCGCACCGAGGCTCGCAAAGACAAATGTGCCGGGAATGATGCCGAGGAAGGTGGCGATGACAAAGGTGCGCAGGGGCACGCCGAGAAAGGCGGGCGCGAGATTGACGAGCCAGAAGGGAAAGGCAGGGACGAGGCGCAGGAAGAGAAGATAGTTGAACGCGTCCTTCTTGAAGCCTTCTTCCATCCGCGCGACCGCCGGACCGGCTTTGGCCCGCAACAGATCAGCAAGTGCTGAACGCGCCGCGATAAAGAGGATGCTCGCGCCGATTGTCGCGCCGACAACAGTTGCCGCGCCGCCGACCCATGTGCCGAAGAGAAAGCCGCCGGTCAGTGTCGCGGCCAATGCACCCGGCAGCGAGAAAGCGGCCATCAGCGCGTAGGCAGCGATGAAAATGACAATGGCGAGGAGATAATGAGCTGCGACCCATTGGCTCAGCGCAGCGCGGTTGTCGCGCAACGTGTCGAGCGTCGCATAGCGCTGAAGATCGAATACAAAGAAGAGCGCAAAGCCGAGCGCCAGCACGACCAACGGCCAGAACCGCGTCCATCCGGCCTTCTTTGTCTCATCTGATGGCAATTTGCCCTCTGTTTCGCTCATCCTGCCCCGCCTCTCTGCATTCTTATCTATTCGCCGGCGACCATGCTTTTGTTACGAGAACAAAGAACGAACGCTTTATAGCGGTGCTTGCCCGTCATAATCGTCGTGACATTACGCGAAAACGGCAGGAAAACAGGAGTGAAGTTTGCACGCTGGCGGACCGGTCGGCGAAAGCTGCCCTCACCCCATCAATTGACGCGGCGCGCATTGACTTCAGGGCGATTTATCGACTATACAGCCCGCCAGACAGCCGTCCGGTTCCTGCCCGACGGCCTTACCATTTTTGAGGCCTTTTGAGCCGCGCCCATGAGGGTTGCCGTTCAGGCCTGTACCGGCGGAGACTTTGACGTGAAACGGACTTTTCAACCGAGCAATATCGTCCGCAAGCATCGCCACGGCTTCCGTGCGCGCATGGCAACAGTCGGCGGCCGCAAGGTTCTCGCCAACCGCCGTGCCCGTGGCCGTAAGAAGCTTTCGGCCTGATCCGACAAGTTAGCCTCAAGGTTGCTTATGCGACGGGGCTGCCTTTGCGACGACGCGGCTACACGACGGCGACCCCGGGCAATTTCTTAAATGCCCGAGGCCGAGACCCGATCTGACCCGCCCTCCACAACCGGGACGCGCCTTATGACCCGGCACCCCGCTCTCCCAAGACTACTGAAACGCGCCGAATTTGTTGCTGCCTCGCGGGCCGACAAATGGGCATTGAACGGGCTTGTGCTTCAGGCACGCGCCCGCGGCGACGACAACGGCCCCCGCGCCGGTTTCACCGTGACGAAGAAAGTCGGCAACGCCGTCATCCGCAATCGCGCGCGGCGCAGACTCAAAGAAGCCGCACGCGAAATCCTTCCCCTTCTTGGCAAAGCCGGTTACGACTACGTGCTTGTCGGACGCCATTCAACGTTGACGCGGGCCTGGCCCGATCTGCTCGACGATTTGCGCGTCGCGCTCGCCAAGATTCATCGCCCCAGCCTTCCGTCCCGCAGCGTGGACCAGAAAGACGCAAGTTCATGAGTGACAATCGTAATTTCCTGATCGCCATTTTGCTGTCAGTGCTGATGTTTGTCGGCTGGCAGCATTTTGTCGTGTCCCCGCGCATGGAGGCCGAGAAGGCCCGTCAGGACGCCATCGCCGAACAGGCGAAAGCCGCAGCCGGACAGCAGAGCGCGACAACGGGCACGAGCCTTAATGGTGCCGGTGGAGCAACGATCCCGAGCATCAATGGCGGAACCGGCCCTGTGATCGTGCCTGCCGTCACATCGCGTGCCGCAGCGCTTGCCACAAGCCCTCGCGTTCAGATCGTATCAGGCGCCGTTGACGGCTCCATCGCGCTCAGAGGCGCTCGTTTTGATGATCTCAATCTGCGCGGCTATCACGAGACTGTGGATGACGCGAGCCCCGAGATTTCGCTTTTCTCGCCTGCCCATACCGACAAACCCTATTTCAGCGAATTGGGCTTCATCGCGGCACCCGGCGCCAGCACCAAACTCCCCGACTCCAACAGTCTGTGGACCGTGCAGGCCGGCGACAAGCTGACGCCGACAACGCCCGTCACGCTCGCCTTCGACAATGGCGAGGGTCTCATTTTCCACCGCACGATTTCGCTCGACGAACATTTCCTCTTCACGATTGTCGATACAGTTGAAAACAAGACGGGCGCTTCCGTCACGCTCTATCCCTACGGCCTCGTCTCGCGCACCGGCCAGCCCGAAAGCCTCGCGTTCTACATTCTCCATGAAGGTTTCATCGGCGAGTTTAAGGAAGCGGGCGAAGAGACAATCAAATACGCAGCCGCGATCAAAGACGCCGCCCCTGTTTCGATCACCGACACAGAAGGCTGGCTCGGCATCACGGATAAATATTGGGCCGCAGCTCTTGTGCCCCAGGCCGGTCAGAAATTCGTCGGCACGTTCAGCGCCACACCGAGCCCCACAGGCGATGTGAAGCACGAACATTTTCAGGCCGACTTCCGCTATGACGCGATGAGCGTTGCACCGGGTGCGAACCTCACCATCACCAACCGTCTGTTTGCCGGTGCCAAAGTGTCCAAGGTGATCGATGGTTACCGCGATCAGGGCATCTTCCGTTTCAACCTGCTCATTGACTGGGGTTACTTCTGGTTCCTCACGCAGCCGGTGTTCAAAGGCATCGACCTGCTGGCCCATGCGGTCGGCAATTTCGGCGTCGCCATTCTCATTATGACGGTTCTGATCAAGCTGGCCTTCTTCCCGCTCGCCAACCGCTCTTACGAGAGCATGAGCAAGATGAAGAAGCTGCAGCCGCAGATGGAAGAACTGCGCGAGCGCCACAAGGAAGATAAGATGGCGCAGCAACAGGCCATCATGGCGCTTTACAAGCAAGAGAAGGTCAACCCGATTGCCGGTTGTCTACCCATCCTCATCCAGATTCCGGTTTTCTTCTCGCTCTACAAAGTGCTCTTCGTCACCATCGAAATGCGTCACGCGCCGTTCTTTGGCTGGATCCACGATCTCTCCGCACCCGATCCGACGACGCTGTTCAATCTCTTCGGCCTCATCCCGTGGGATCCGTCCGGCGTGCCGGTCATCGGTGCATTCCTCATGCTCGGCATCTGGCCGCTCCTTATGGGCTTCACAATGTTTGTGCAGCAGCGCATGAACCCCGCGCCCGCCGATCCGATCCAGCAGCAGATTTTCATGTGGATGCCGATCCTGTTTACTTTCATGCTCGCAAGTTTCCCCGCCGGTCTCGTTATCTACTGGGCTTGGAACAACGCGCTGTCGGTGTTGCAGCAGGGCGTCATCATGCGTCGTCAGGGTGTGCCGATCGAAATCTTCAGCAATCTCATGCCCAAGAAGAAAACGCCTGCCAGTTCTGAAAAGTCCTGAGTGATGGCAAAGGACGAAGAGCCCGATCACAGCGAACTCGAAAAGCAGAAGCTCGAAGGCAAAGGCCTGAAGACGGGCGATCTGGAACAGGGTCGCTGGCTCTTTGCCCAGCCGTGCGATTTTCTGCGCGGCGCGACATCGATTGAAAACCTGCCGCCCGTCGGCGGTCCGGAAATCTGCTTTGCCGGTCGCTCCAATGTCGGCAAGTCGAGCCTCGTCAACGCGCTCACGGGCCGCAATACGCTGGCGCGCACGTCGAACACACCGGGCCGCACGCAGGAGCTCAATTTCTTCGCGCTCGGCCCCAAGGGCTATCCGGCTCTCACGCTTGTCGATCTTCCCGGTTACGGCTATGCGCGCGAAACCCGCACGCGGGTCGAAGCCTGGACGAAACTCGTCATGGCCTATCTGCGGGGCCGCGTGGCGCTGCAGCGCGTGATCGTGCTCATCGACGGTCGTCATGGTCTCAAAGACAGCGACCATGATGTGATGAAGCTGCTGGACGAGACAGCCGTTTCATTTCAGGTGGTGCTGACCAAGATCGACAAGCTCAAATCCGGTGAAGTCGAGCCGATGCTGGCCAGTGTGCGCGAAGGTGTGCGCCGCCATGTGGCCGCTCATCCGGTCGTGCTGGCCACCTCTTCGGAGCGTGGCGACGGCATTGCGGCGCTCAGAGCCGAGATTGCTTTGCTGGCAGACCCCGAAGCCTTCCGCTATAAATCCCAGACGGAATAATTCTTGAAGCCGCAGGCCCCTTGAGGTCTGCCGAGGGAGTACACGCCTCATGTCGGGACCGACGTCGCATAATCCGGAAGACGATGCCAAGGACATAGAGCGCGCTAACGTGCTGTCTGAAGCCCTGCCCTTCATGCAGCGCTATGACAAACGCACCATTGTCGTGAAATACGGCGGTCACGCGATGGGCGACGAGGAACTCGGTGCAGAATTTGCCCGCGACATCGTGCTGCTCAAGCAATCAGGCCTCAATCCCATCGTCGTGCATGGCGGCGGGCCGCAGATCGGCAAGATGCTCACACGCCTCGGCATCAAGAGTGAATTTTCCGGTGGCCTTCGCATCACCGACAAAGCAACCGTCGAGATTGTCGAAATGGTGCTGGCCGGTTCGATCAACAAACAGATCGTGGCGCAGCTCAACCGCGCCGGTGGCCTCGCCATCGGCCTCAGCGGCAAAGACGGCAATCTGATCGTCGCGCGTAAAGTGCATCAGAAAATCCACGATCCTGAATCCAACATAGAGAAAATTCTCGATCTCGGTTTTGTCGGCGAGCCTGAATCGGTAAACCCGAAAATTCTCGAAACCATTATCGCGTCCGACATTATTCCGGTGATCGCGCCTGTCGGTATTTCGAGAGAGGGTGACACGTACAATATCAATGCAGACACAGCCGCTGGCGCCATTGCAGCGGCTATGGGTGCAACACGCCTTCTGCTGCTCACCGATGTGCGCGGTGTGCTCGACAAGGACAAGCAGCTTGTTGAGGAACTGACGACGGACGAAGCCATCGCCATGATGCGCGACGGTACGATTTCCGGCGGCATGATCCCCAAGGTTGAGACCTGCCTTGAAGCGGTTGAGGGTGGTGTCGAAGCTGTTGTCATTCTCGATGGTCGTGTGCGCCATGCTGTCTTGCTTGAACTCTTCACCGAACATGGTGTCGGCACGCTGATCCAAAAGAGCGCGGGAGATTCCGAAGGCAAGGGCAAGTGAGGAGTAGCGGCAAAATATTTGCCGCCCTGGCTTTGAGCATCTCCTTCGCCGCCGCCCTGCTGGCCGCACCTTCACCGGCGCGCGCTGACTATCGCTTTTGCAACACCACAAGCTATGTGCTGCAAGGTGCCATCGGCACGATGAACGCGAACGCAAAATTGCGCGGCTCAGATGCAGGCGAGCATCCGCCTGCGCCTGATGCCGTGGCGCCTGTTGCATCCGAGATTCACGCCGATCAAACAGGGCTAGCAGGCGGCGAAGCACACGCCGAGGTCCATTGGCTCACGCAAGGCTGGACGCAGGTCTTGCCCGGTGAATGCGCCTCGGTGCTCCCCGGCCCCGTCACCAAGGGCGACTATTATGTCTTCGCGCGGTCCATCGACGCGCATCAGGGCCCGACCAAATATTTTTCCGGCAGCGCGCGCTTTTGCACCCTGCCCGATGATTTCTCCATCGAAGGCCGCGAGAATTGCGCGCTGCGGGGCTTTGATTCACACGACTTCATCCGTGTCGCCGTCAAAGCGGGCGCGGACTGGACGACAACCTTCGGCGAGCCACGCGACTATTCGCTGGAGCGCGCGCGCATTGCCGGTGCGCAGCGCCTGTTGCGCGACAATGGTTTGCACCTTCCCAAGATCGACGGCTACGCCGCCAAGAATACCGAACGCGCCGTCATGGCCTTTCAACGCACGGCGGACATCAAAGCCAATGGCACGATTGACCGCGACCTCATCGACAAGCTCGTCGAAGGCGCGACGCGGGAACAGTTGAAATTCGGTCTGAACATTTGCAACAAGACGAAATTTCTCGTGTGGGCGTCCGTCGGCGTCAGCAGCAGCGATGATGATATGTCGAGCGGCTGGATCCGCGTTGCGCAAGGGACCTGCGCCAAAGCCATCAAGGACAAGCTCACGGCCAAAGCCTATTACATCTATGCCGAAGCAACCGACGACCGTGGTGCCATTGCCATGCGCGACGGGCGCAGGCTCCTCTGGATGGGCAAGCAGGCGTTTTGCGTCAAGACCACGCGCTACGAGATCAAAGGCCGCGAGGCCTGCGCGACGCGCGGCTATGACGAGCGTCCCTTCATGCCGATAGATACCGGCGGCAAGGGCACATTCGATATGGTGTTGGAATAGGGTCGCTTACGCGCCCGGCGTTGCTGTGAAATAATTGAGGTGCCAGCGCATCTCTTTCTCATCCATCGGATAGTCGATGCCGTTGCGCGGCAGGATGCGCGCCTCGGGCGGCACATTGGCCACGAAAATTTCGATCGCGAGCGCCGTGCGCATGGCAAGGCCTGCCCGCCAGCACAGGGCCGCAATACCCTTACCGCTTTTTGCCTCCAGCACACGCGTCACGGCCTCTTGCGGCACATCGGCCAGCAGCGACAACGACAGGACGACGGCGGCAGTCTGCTGCAGCGATGCGGCTTTGGCCACCAGATCATCATTGAGCGTACCGGCCTTGAAGGCGCGATGGATATTGACCATGGCCGCGCCCGGTGTCGGCGTCACACGTTCGGCGTCGGTTTCAATGCGCGCCTGTGCCCGCGCTTTCAGATCGACCCGCGTTTCCTCGTCAAGATCAGCCTTCATCGCCAATTCGTCGATGAGGGCGCGCGAAACGAAAATGGCAATACGGCGCACCGCCCGCAGCGACAGAGACGGGCGCATGACGAGCGGCAGGTGCCAGGCTTCAATCGACGCCGCCTCGGAGATGATGCGGTCCAAAGTATCGTCGCGGATTGCGGCGTTGGGATTGGTCAGCAAATGCGCAATTGCGGGAATGTCGAGTGTGGCGACAATGGCGTCGGCGAGTGAACCGTCGAGGCAACGACGCTTGGCAATCGCCTCGAGCGCGCCTTGCACACGCGTGGTAGCGACGATTTCAATGAGATCTTCGTCAGACAGAAGCGGTGAATATTCCAATACCGGTGCGCAGACGATTCTCTCAACGTCACGCGCAAGCGCGACCGCAATACGTTTGGGCACCGTCGCGCTGGATTTGATTTCTTCGGCCACGATCTGGCGCACACGAGCCACTTCATCCAGCGCGAGACGTTCGAGCAACACCAGCACACGGTCGCGCGTCGAGCCTAGATCATTGGTGCTAAGCCCCGGCACAACGCGGGCGATCTTGCGGGCGAGTTCGGCGCGCACATCGCAGACAGTATCGCTGCAGAGGCTTTCGTCAGCCTGAATGGGTGTCGAGGGATTGGCGGCGACAAGCGAGCGCACACCGGCGTCGGCGTCGCTGGCAAGATAGTAAAGAGCTTCGGGCGGCGCGTCGGAGCGGGCAGCAAGCTCCCGTTTGGCAGCAATCGAGGGGCCTTCCAGCACCGCGCGCGCATCCTCATAGCGCAGCCGTGCTGGCAGCAACTCAGAGGAAAAGAGCTTTTTTAGCAGGTTGAATCGCATGTTCATCTCCGACGCCGCAGTTTTGACGTCGCCCCGTTAAATCCGCGTTAAAGATAAGCCGGCCGCGGCCTTCGCCCTTGCAATGGGGGACCGGCGCGGGCATTTTCGCCACCCTATGGTTAGCGAAACGGAAATAATTTTGACCCACGCCATCCGACCCGACGGTAATTTTGATCACATCGACCATTGGGTGTTCGATCTCGACAACACGCTCTATCCGCCG
>JAUSLL010000010.1 GCA_030649335.1 Parvibaculum sp.
GGGTTTTGCTTGCCGGTATTCTGCTCATTCTCGCGGGCGGTTGGCTCGCGTCAGCCATTCAGACCTCCGGCGGGGTCGAATTGCGCGACATAAGGTTCGCCGCGCCAGACGGCACAATAATGAGCGCGCTTCTCTATGTGCCACAAAACGCAACACCAGAGACACCCGCGCCCGGCATCCTCGCGGTGCATGGCTATATCAATTCGCGCGAGACGCAGGCCGGCTTCGCCATTGAGTTTGCGCGGCGCGGCTATGTCGTGCTGGCGCTCGATCAGACAGGCCACGGTTTTTCCGGTGGGCCAGCCTTCTCGGCAGGCTTCGGTGGCCCCGCAGGTCTTTCCTATTTGCGCGGGTTGGATTTTGTAGACACCGACAATATCGGTCTGGAAGGCCACAGCATGGGCGGCTGGGCTGTGCTCGCCGCCGCTGCTGCCATGCCGGATGCTTATCGCTCGATGGTGCTGGTCGGCTCGTCCACCGGCGCACCCTTCGCGCAAGAAGGGTCCACCACATGGCCGCGCAATCTCGCCGTCGTCTTCAGCCGCTATGATGAATTTTCAGATCTCATGTGGGGCGTGCCACGCGCCCGCAGCGTGGGCTCAAGCGCCAAGCTGCAAGCCCTGTTCGGCACAGACGCACCTGTCGAGGTTGGCAGGCTCTACGGCTCGGTGGAAGAGGGTACAGCGCGGCTTCTCGTAATGCCCGCGACGACACATCCGGGCGATCATTTTTCGCATGAGGCGATCGGCGCAAGTCTTGATTGGTTTTCTCAAACGCTCAAAGGCGGAACACCGCTGCCTGCGAACAAGCAGATTTGGATTTGGAAGGAAATTGACACGCTCATGGCGCTCGTCGGTTTCGTCGTTCTGCTGCTTGGCACCTTCGAACTCTTGCTCGCCTTGCCTGTGTTCGCCTCGCTGCGTCAACCCGCCAAGCCCGCCGTCACCGCGCGTGACCGAGGTTGGTGGACGCGTTTTGCCGCAACCGCTTTTCTGCCCGTCCTCACCTTCTTTCCCTTTTTCATTCTCGCAGGCTTCATCGCGCCGCCCAATGTGGTGTTCAAGCAAGGCATCACCAATCAGGTGCTGGTCTGGGCTTTGCTCAACGCAGGCATCGCTCTATTGCTAGCGCGCGTCATGCGCGTCCCCAAAGCCGATTTTGCACCTGTCGATTGGCCGCGCCTCATCGCATTGTCGCTGGCAACAGTCTTGGTCGGTTATCTCTCGTTGGTGCTGGCCGGTGCCGCCTTCACCATCGATTTCCGCTTCTGGGTGGTGGCGCTCAAACTGCTGACATTCGCGCAGTTCAAACTTGTGTTGGTCTATCTCGTACCCTTCACGCTTTTCTTTGCGGTGTTGTTGCGTGGGCTTCATCAACAGCTCGCCGTGGCAGGCGACAGCGCGGCGCGGCAATACCTGAGCGCCATTGCTGCCTTGGCATCGGGCTTCTTCGTGTTGTTGCTTGTTGATTACAACGCACTGTTAATCAACGGCAGATTGCTCACCTTCTTCGATCCTTTGAGCACGATTGTCGCCATCCAGTTTTTGCCTTTGATGGCTTTCATCGCACTCGTCAGCACCTCTACTTACAAGCGTACCAATAGCCATCTGCCGGGCGCGCTCATCTGCGGCATGCTCGTAACATGGTACATCGTGGCAGGCACGGCGACGCAGAGCCTCTAGTTGCCGCCGCGTCCGCCGCGCCGATAATGGCCCGCCTTGATCGCTCCCGTTTTGAGCGCCAGTATCACCGTCCATGTTATTCCGGCGGGGAGGCCGGCACTCCATGACACAGCATTACGACCTCATCATCATCGGTGGCGGCATCGGCGGTTCGGCACTTGCGATCACTATGATCAAAAGCGGCGCGTCAATTTTGTTGCTCGAAAAATCAACGGTTTACGAAGACCTCGTGCGCGGCGAATGGATTGCCCCTTGGGGCGTTGTCGAGACGCAACGCGTCGGCACCTATGATCTGCTGCGCAGCGTCGGCGGGCATCACCTGAAGCACCATGTGCACTACGATGAAGGTGTGCCGCGGGAAGTGGCCGAAGCCGCCACTTTGCCGCTCGATGCTTTTTTGCCGGGCATTCCGGGTCCGCTCTGCATCGGCCACCCGAAACATTGTCAGACATTGTTTGATGAGGCGACACGACTTGGCGTGACGGCTTTTCGTGGCGTCGATGTGAGCGACATCACGCTGGGTGCCAATCCCGCTGTGCGCTACAGTGTCAATGGCGAGACGCATGACGCAACAGCGCGACTGATCGTCGGTGCAGACGGTCGCGCGTCAGCCACACGCACTGCCGCCGACATCGCACTGCATCAGGACAAGCCGCATCACATGTTCGGCGGCATGCTGGTCGATGGCGCAGGCGGCTGGAAAGATGATGTGCAAGCAATCGGCACAGAAGGCGATTTCGCTTTCCTCGCTTTCCCGCAAGGTGACGGCCGCGTGCGTATCTATGGTTCCTACTCGCTCGACGAGCGCCGTCGTTTTTCCGGCGACGAGGGCGCGGCAGCTTTTCTCGAAGCCTTCCGCATGAAATGCAGCCCTGAGAACGAACATCTCGCCAATGGCACACCGGCCGGACCCTTGCGCAGTTATTTCAACAATGACAGCTGGACGGATGAACCTTTCGCCAAGGGCGCGGTGCTGATCGGCGATGCCGCAGGCTGGAACGATCCGATTGTCGGGCAGGGCCTGTCGATCACCTATCGCGATGTGCGCATTGTCTCGGAGCTTCTCAAAGGATCGGATGACTGGTCGCCCGTACTCTTCGCGCCCTATGCCGAAGAGCGCAGCGAACGCATGCGGCGCTTGCGCTTTGCCGCATCGCTTACATCGTCGCTTGACGCGGAATTCAACGAAGCAGCAAGCGCGAGGCGTGCGAACTATTTCGCCCGCGCCGCTGCCGACCCGACACTCGGCACACATGCCATCGCCGTGATGGCGGGCCCTGAACTTGTGCCGCCGGAATTTTTCACACCCGAACATCGCGCCCGCGTGCTGGAAGGCTGATCTCTATGGCTCTCGACATTATCGACTTCAACGCCCGCTGGCTCAAAGCCTGGTCCGACAAAAACGTCGCCGAACTCGTGATGTTTTATTCAGACGATACAGCCTATTGCGACCCCTCCGTGCCCGACGGTTTGAAAGGGCGCGAAGCCTTGCGCGCCTATCTCACCAAACTTTTTGCCGAAACGCCGCCCATGAACTATGTGCCGCACGAAACATGGGCGACACACAACGGCTATGCTGGTCGCTGGTATTGCACAATCAGCATGCCGGACGGATCAAAAACCTATATGCGCGGCTTCGATCTCGTCGTCTTGCGGGGTAATGAAATCACGCTCAACGAAGTCTACGTCCATCCGGTGACGGCGATCCCTGAGTAACGTTTCAACAAACGGCACCTGAAGCCGGGAAACAAAAACATGACCCAAAATTCCGATATTCCGATTATCCGTCCCGCCGCCGTCACACCGGACTGGCTGACGAAAGTGTTGCGCCGTGCGGGCCATGAAGTGACGGTTGCCGACATGACGGCGAAACGCGTCGGCACAGGGCAGGTCGGCGAGAGCGTGCGCTTCACGATGAATTACAAAGGCGACGCCAAGGGTGCGCCTGCCACCATCGTCGGCAAGTTTCCATCATCCGATGATGAAAGCCGCGCCACCGGCGTCAACTACGGCAATTACATCCGCGAGGTGAATTTCTATCACCAGATCGCACCCAACGCCCTCATCACGACGCCCATCTGTCTGCATGCCGATGTCGATCCCGAGACCAGCGAATTTGTGCTGATGATGGAAGACCTCGCACCGGCAGAGCAGGGCGACCAGATGAAGGGTCTGAGCCTGCATCAAACCAAACTGGCGCTGACGGAAGCCGCCAAGCTCCACGCCTCGCATTGGGGTGACATGCGCATCGATGACATGGCATGGGTATCGGCCACGAAGAATGCGCCGGGCACCATGTCACAGGAATTGATGACCGGCTTCTGGGCCGCCTTCTGTGATCGCTACGGTGATCGCATTCCCGCCGACTGCATTGAAATCGGCGAAGCCATCTCGCGCAACTATGAATTCTATACGCATGGCTATGAAGCCCCGCGCTGCCTCATCCACATGGACTTCCGCCCCGACAATATGATGTTCGGCACACCTGCAGGCGGCTACCCGCTGGCGGTGGTCGATTGGCAGTCGCTGGGCTTTGGCTCAGGCATGTCGGATGTGTCTTATTTTCTCAGCGGCGCGCTGAAGCGTGAAGAACGCCGCCTGCATGAGCGCGCGCTTCTGGAAGAATATCACGCGAAATTGCTGGAACTCGGCGTCAAAGACTACAGTTTCGATCAGGTCTGGAGCGGCTACGCCCATTACAGTTTTTCGCTGTTCATTATGGCCTTCGTCGCTTCCATGATTGTTGAACGCACGCCGCGCGGAGATGATATGTTTTTCGCCATGCTCCGCGGCGGTGCCGACCATGTTCTCGATGTGGACGCACTTTCGCGCTTTCCGAAATAAGACGCGCTTTCCAAAATAAAAAACAAATGGCTGACAGGGAGATTTCAGATGAGTGACTACAAGCTCTTGATCGGCGGCAAACTTGTTGCCGGTGACGACACGATGGATGTCATCAATCCCGCGACCGAGGAAGTGCTGGCCAAATGCCCGCGTGCTTCGCTGGCGCAGTTGAACCAGGCGGTCGCCGCCGCCAAAGCCGCTTTCCCCGCTTGGGCGAAAACGCCGATGGCCGAACGTAAAAAAGCGCTCAACGCCATTGCCGATGTGATCGAGGCGAACGCCGCCGAACTCGCACGTCTGCTGACGCAGGAACAAGGCAAGCCGCTCGCCGACGCCACCGGCGAAGTTTACGGCACTGCCGCCTTCTTCCGCTATTTCACGGCGCTTGATCTGCCGGTGAAAGTCATCGACGACAGCGAAGGCCGCAAGGTTGAACTCCACCGCAAGCCGCTCGGCGTCATCGGCGCCATCGTGCCGTGGAACTTCCCGATGATCCTGATGTCGTTCAAATTGCCGCCCGCGCTGCTCGCAGGCAACACCGTGGTGCTGAAGCCCGCGCCGACAACGCCGCTCACATCGCTGAAACTCGGCGAGTTGATCAAAGACATTCTGCCCGCCGGTGTCGTCAACATCATCACCGACGCCAATGATCTCGGCGGCGCGCTGACTGCTCATCCCGATGTGCGCAAGATTTCCTTCACGGGTTCCACCGCCACAGGCGCCAAAGTCATGGCCGGTGCGGCAGCAACGCTGAAGCGCATCACGCTCGAACTTGGCGGCAATGACGCAGGCATCGTGCTCGACGACGTGAACCCCAAGGAAATGGCACCGGCTTTGTTCCAAAGCGCCTTCCAGAACAATGGTCAAGTCTGCATCGCCATGAAGCGGCTCTATGTACATGAATCGATCTACGATGAAATGTGCGACGAGCTGGCCCTTCTCGCCAATGCCGCCATCGTCGGCGACGGCTTGAAGCAGGGCACGCAGCTCGGGCCGCTGCAAAACAAGATGCAGTTCGACAAGGTCAATGAAGTCATTCAGGACGCCAAAAAACATGGCCGTGTCATCGCCGGTGGCGATGCCATTTCGGGTGCGGGCTATTTCATCCAGCCGACCATCGTGCGCGACATCACCGACGGCACGCGTCTGGTGGATGAAGAACAGTTCGGCCCCGTCCTGCCCGTGATCAAATATTCAGATCCCGAAGATGCAGTCGCCCGCGCCAATGCCTCGCCCTTCGGCCTTGGCGGCTCGATCTGGTCGTCAAACCCCGACCGCGCCTACAAGCTCGCGCTGCAAATGGAATCGGGTTCCGTCTGGGTCAACAAACATGCCGAACTCGCGCCGAACATTCCTTTCGGCGGTTCCAAGACCTCCGGTCTCGGCACCGAGCTTGGCGAAGAAGGCCTGGCCGAATTCACCCAGCTTCAGGTCATCAACATCGCGCGTTCGGCCTGATTGCCACGAATAAGAAAAGCGGCTGCCCTTTGCGGGGCGGCCGCTTCTTTATGGGTAATCGAACGGTGAAAACCGTTCATCTGCCATTCAGCGAGCGGCCTCTACAGTCCGGATATCAAGCGACCGTCCGCAACGGGAAACCCCTTCCGAGGACGAGCATCGTGGAGACCGGATAAATGACAATCTCAGCCAATTCCCTCGGCTTCAAAGCCACAGCCATCGCGCTTGTCGCGGCCACCAGCCTGACAATGACAGTCCCAGCTTTTGCGGGCGGACGTCATCACGGCGGCGGTGGCGGCGGTTGGGCCTATGGTGAGCATCAGCGTCACGGCGGTTATAACCGTGGCTACGATCGCGGCTACGACGATGGCCGCGACGACAGCGGCGACGCGCTTGCCGCCGTCGCCATCATCGGCGGTGTGATCCTCGGCGCGGCCGCTTTGTCGGCAGCGAGCCAGCCTTCCTATTACACACCGCCACCCCAGACCGTTTACGCGCCCGCTCCGTCCTACGGCTATGATTCCGGTTACGGCAACTCGGGCTATGACTACGAGCAGCCGCCCATTCAGGCCGTGCCGTCGTCAAACGTCTATCAGGCGCAGTCCGGTCAATATTGCCGCGAGTACCAGTCGCAGGCGAGCATCGGTGGCCGCATGACATATGGTTACGGCACAGCCTGCCTGCAGCCGGACGGCTCATGGCGCGTCTCGAACTAAAGTTTGAGACGGTAAAGACGAAGCGCATTGGCGATGACGCTGACAGATGACAGCGCCATCGCCGCCGCCGCAACCACCGGTGATAACAGGATGCCGAAAGTCGGATAAAGAATACCCGCCGCAATCGGCACACCCGCCGCGTTATAGGCAAAGGCGAAGAACAGGTTCATGCGGATATTGCGCATGGTCGCCTGCGACAGTTTCCGCGCCGCGACAATCCCGTTGAGATCACCTTTGACGAGCGTGATGCCCGCGCTTTCCATCGCCACATCCGTGCCCGTGCCCATGGCAATGCCGATATTCGCCGCCGCAAGCGCCGGGGCATCATTGGTCCCGTCACCGGCCATGGCAACAATGCGGCCTTCAGCCTGCAGCGCTTTCACCATTTCCGCTTTATTTTCGGGCAAGGCGTCGGCCCGCACATCGTCAATACCGAGTTGCGTGGCAATGGCGCGACCTGTCGTGGCGTTGTCGCCTGTCGCCATGATGATGTGCAAACCCTGCGCCTGCAGTGCTTTGATCGCATCGGCGGCACCGGGCTTCACCTTGTCGCTCAGCGCGAGAAGGGCCGCCAATTTTCCGTCTATGCCGACGAAGATAACCGTCGCACCGGTTTTGCGCTGTGCTTCGGTTGCCTCCGCAAAAGCGGTGGCATCAATGTTCTGTGATTTTAGAAAATCAGAACTGCCGACGATGATCTGCTTGCCATCGACAGAGCCCGTCGCGCCCTTGCCTGTGGGTGTCGAAACACCGGACCCTTCAACAAGCACGAGTTTGCGCGAAAGTGCTGCCTGCACAATGGCTTCGGCAAGCGGATGTTCCGACGCTCGCTCAAGGCTCGCGGTCAGGCGTAACACATCGTCTTCATTGAACCCTTCCGCCACATTGATGCCGGACAGCGAGGGCTTGCCTTCCGTCAGCGTGCCGGTCTTGTCGATCAGCAGCGTGTCCACATTTTCCATCACCTGCAGCGCGTCCGCATTGCGCATCAGCACGCCCGCACCCGCGCCGCGCCCGATGCCGACCATGATCGACATGGGTGTGGCAAGGCCAAGCGCACAGGGACAGGCGATGATGAGAACAGCAACCGCCGACACAAGCGCGAAGGAGAAGCGCGGCTCCGGCCCGACAGTGGCCCAGATCGCAAAGGAGATGACGGCGACAAGCAGCACCAGCGGCACAAACCATCCGGCCACCTGATCGGCGAGTTTCTGGATCGGCGCGCGCGAGCGTTGCGCTTCAGCGACCAATTGCACAATGCGCGACAGCGTCGTCTCCGCACCGACTTTCTCAGCTTTCATCACAAAGCTGCCATCGCGGTTGAGCGTCGCGGCCATCACGCGTTCGCCTTCACCGCGTTCCACAGGCAGAGGCTCGCCTGTCATCATCGATTGGTCGATGGTGCCGCGCCCTGCGGTGATGATCCCGTCTGCGGGCACCTGCTCGCCGGGACGCACGCGCAAACTGTCGCCTGTCAAAACATCGGCAAGATCAATATCGGTTTCCTGCCCGTCCGCATCAATGCGCCGCGCGGTTTTGGGGGCGAGGTTGAGCAGCGCGCGAATGGCACCGCCCGTGCGCTCGCGGGCACGCAGTTCCAGCACTTGGCCCACCAGCACCAAAGCGGTGATGACGGCAGCAGCTTCAAAATAAACCGGCACCAGCCCCATGTGATTGCGGAAGGCAACGGGGAAGAGGTCAGGGGCCAGCGCGGCCACGACGCTATAGATCCAGGCGATGCCGGTGCCGAGCGCGATTAGCGTGAACATGTTGAGATTGCGCGTGACGACAGAGGCCCAGCCGCGTTGAAAGAAAGGCCAGCCGCACCACAGGACAACAGGCGTTGCGAGTGCAAACTCAATATATTGCGAGAAATGCGCGAGGCTTGCGAAGAAACCTGCATGTCCGCCCATGTCGAGGATGACGAGCGGCACGCTGAGAACGCCCGCGACGACGAGGCGGCGCTGCATATCAATCAGCTCGTGATTGGGACCACTCTCGGCGCTGGCGATCAGGGGTTCAAGTGCCATGCCGCAGATCGGGCAACTGCCGGGCCCAACCTGTTTGATCTCTGGATGCATAGGGCAGGTGAAGACCGTGCCTTCCGGCGCGGGCGCCTGCTCGACCTTTGGCCCGAGATACTTCTGCGGATCAACGACAAATTTTGTCCGGCATCCCGCCGAGCAAAAATAATGGTCATGGCCCTCGTGCACCGCGTGATGTTTCGTGGTCGCCGGATCGACGCTCATGCCGCAGACAGGGTCTTTGACTGTCACTGCCGCAGACGCTTCCGGTTTGGCGCAACAAGAGTGGGCAGCTTCTCCATGAGCGTGGTGGTCGTGCGCATCGTCCGAATGTGTCTTGCAGGACATGACGTTTCTCCTTGAGGGAAGTTCAACCTGCACAGATGTAGTCCTTCCAGCAACTGGAAGGTCAAGCATTCGTCCAGATTATTTTTGAAGAGGCTGATTTTCGGCTCAAACCTTTGTGATTATGGGTCGGTCGGGCTAGTCTTTGGTAAAACTCGGCAGACGACCGGGGCGCATGGGGAGAGTAGAAAATGCAAAGTCCGAAAGACGCCACAAAAGCCACCTGCAAGGCGCATGACCATGTGCGCGAGAATATGCCGCCTGCGTCTGACGAGGATTTTGCCAATTCAACCCGCGGCTTCATCGCCACCATCACTGATGCGCGCATCCTCAACGCGGCAGGAAACCCAGTCTGGGAAATGACATCCTTTGCCTTTGAAGATGAGGAAACACCGCCCGACACGATCAACCCGAGCCTCTGGCGTCAGGCCAAGCTCAACAAAATTCACGGTCTCTTCAAAGTCACCGAGCGCATCTATCAGGTGCGCAATTTCGATCTTTCCAACATCACCTTCATCGAAGGCGACAAGGGCTACATCATCATCGACCCGCTGATCTCGTCCGAGACAGCGCGTGCGAGCCTCGATCTCATGCGCGCCCATCGCGGCGACAAGCCCGTCACCGGCGTCATCTACACCCACAGCCATGTCGATCACTACGGCGGCATGAAAGGTGTGATGAATGATGAGGAGATCGCCAAAGGTGAAATCCCGATCATCGCGCCGGAAGGGTTCCTCAAGGAAGCCGTGAGCGAAAACGTGCTCGCAGGCGTCGCCATGGGTCGCCGTGCGACCTATATGTATGGCGCACTCCTGCCGCGTGGCCCCAAGGGTCATGTCGATAGCGGACTCGGCAAGACCGTGTCGCTCGGACAGGTGAGCCTCGTGCCGCCGAATGTGCACATCCAGAAAACCGGCGAGAAGCTCGTTGTCGATGGCGTCGAAATCATCTTCCAGATGACACCGGACACCGAAGCACCTGCGGAAATGAATTTTTACTTTCCGCAGATGAAGGCGCTCTGCATGGCCGAGAATTGCTCGTGCCAGATGCACAACATCTATACGCCGCGCGGTGCGCAGGTGCGTGATGCAAAGTCATGGTCCTATTACATCCACGAAGCCATCGAACTATTCGGTGCCGACACCGATGTGCTTTTTGCCAGCCACCATTGGCCGCGCTGGGGCAGCGAAACGTCGATCAATTTCCTCAAGAAACAGCGCGACATGTACAAGTACGTCCATGATCAGACTTTGCGCTTTGCCAATCACGGGTTGACCCCGACCGAGATCGCCGAAGAAATCGCGCTGCCGCCGACGCTGGCTGAAGAATGGTACAGCCGCGGTTACTACGGCACGCTCAATCACAACGCCAAGGCGGTCTATCAGCGTTATCTCGGCTGGTTCGACGGCAACCCCGCAAACCTCCACAAGCTGCCGCCGGTTGAAGCGGGCAAACGCTATGTCGAACTTGCAGGCGGGCCGGACAAGCTGTTGGCGCAGGTGCGTGCCGCCTTCGACAAGGGCGACTATCGCTGGGCCGCCGAAATCGGCAATCATCTCGTCTTCGCAGATCCGTCCAATGCCGACGCGCGCCACATTCAGGCCGATGCGCTGGAACAGATGGGCTATCAGGCCGAGAGTGGCCCGTGGCGTGGCTTCTACCTCACCGCCGCGATGGAATTGCGCAACCCGCGCGGGCCCGCAACAGGACCCGGCCTTGCCGGTGCCGGACAGGTGCGCGAACTGCCCATCGAGCAATTGCTCGACAGTCTGTCCGTCCGCCTCAACGGCCCGAAGGCGGGCGCGAGCTACATGGCGTTCAACCTGACGCTGACGGATACAAAAGAACGCTATCTGCTGACGCTCGAAAACGCTGTCCTGCATCACTTCAAGGATCGTGAAGATAAAAGCGCCGACGCCTCGATTGAAATTGCCCGCAACGAATTTGCGCAATTGGTTCTGGGCGAGAAGACGCTTGATGATCTCGTCACGGCAGGCAAAGCCAAAGTGTCGGGCAATGGCAAGAAGATGAGCGAGCTTGTCGCCTTGTTCGACTATTTCAATTTCTGGTTCGAAATCGCCATGCCGTAAGGCGCGACGATCTCTTGCCGCCGATATTTAGAAACAGGATATCCAGATGAAAAATGATGTGAACCGTCAGTTCCGCCTCAAGTCGCGTCCCGTTGGCCGCATCAAGACGTCAGACTTCGATCTCGTCGAAGCGCCGATCCCCGTGCCCGGCGACGGCGAGGCGCTGGTCCGCACCTTGTATCTGAGCCTCGATCCGACCAATCGCATCTGGATGAGCGATATGGATCAATATATGCCGCCTGTCGAAATCGGCGCGGTCATGCGCGGCGGCGGCATCGGCGTCGTCGTGAAATCAAATTCATCCGCCTATCAGGTCGGCGACCATGTGTCGGGTCTCACCGGCTGGCAGGACTATACGATTGCGGGCGAAAAGCCTGAGCTTCGTATGGGTGTCATTCCCAAAGGATTGCCGGTGCCTCTCACAGCGATGATGGGTGCATGCGGCATGACGGGGCTGACAGCCTATTTCGGTCTGCTTGAAATCGGCCAGCCCAAAGCGGGCGACACGGTTCTTGTGTCGGCAGCGGCGGGTGCCGTCGGTTCCGTTGTCGGCCAGATCGCCAAGATCAAAGGCTGCCGCGCGGTCGGCATTGCCGGTGGACCGGACAAGTGCCGCCACCTCATCGAGAAGCTCGGCTTTGATGCCGCCGTCGATTACAAGCGGCCCGACTGGAAAGAGCAGCTCGCAGCCGCCACGCCCGACGGCATCGATGTGAATTTCGAAAATGTCGGCGGCGAGATCATGGAAGCGGTCATGGCGCGGATGAACCTCTTCAGCCGCATGCCTCTCTGCGGCATGATTTCGGGCTACAATACCGACCAGCCGATGCGTGCCGATTTCTCACCGATCCTGATGCGGCGCATCCAGATCCGCGGCTTCATCATCACCGATTTCATGGCCAAATTCGCCGAAGGCTCCAGCCAGCTTGCCCAATGGGTCGCCGAAGGCAAGTTGCACCATGATGAGACAATCGTCGAAGGGCTGGAAGAAGCGCCGACAGCGGTCAACCGTCTGTTTGACGGCCAGAACATGGGAAAGCTGATCGTGAAGGTCGCCGATCCGGCAAGGCTTTGAGCCGGATGCTCAAAATTGTGGCGGACTGTGCTGGCAAGGCCACGTTCTGCCTCATTTAGAAAGACAAGGCCGCACAATTTTCCTGTAGCTTGTCCCTTGTCCGAATTGTGAGGAGCCAAGGCCATGACCAAAAAGACAGCACACACGACCACCAAACTGATGCCTCTGGCATGTGCGGCGGCGCTGGCTTTTGCTTTGTCCGGCCCCGTGTCCGCTGAGGATGCCGACACAACCACCGTCGCACCCTCAGGCCAGACGTTCGAGATTCACGATGGCGAGGATTCACCGCCCGTCAATTATCGTTCCGAGCAGGACGAACGCTACGACACGCCCGAACAGCGCGATGCCGAAATGTTCGCCGAGCAGTTTGAAAAGGAGCGAGCCGAGAAGGCTGCCAAGGACCGCGCCTTGCTCGACGGCATGAACACGCTGACGACACCCGGCGGTTCCATCGGTGGCGGTGGCAGTTTCGGCGCGAATGACGCCGGCTTCCCGGCCCGCGCGCCTTACTGATTTTTTGTAAGCTCGCGCCACCGCGCCCGTCAGTAGTCCCATTTCCAGTTGACGCCCACTTCGCTTGACGCGTTCTGGCCGACCCTTGTCTCGACGGAAATCTGCGGCGTCACTTCGATCTCGACCTTGACCGAACTGTCACTGGCAAGCGCGCCCTGCTCGACGCCGACATAAACACCTTCCTGAATATATTTGCCTGCCGACACGGTCGTCGCGCCGGACGCGCCGCTGTCGATCCGCAACACGTCGAGCGACAATGTTTCCTGCACGCGGTCCATAATGCCGCCGCCGGTACCGCCGATGCTGACGCCGGAAAGTTCGGCCAGCGTGCGGGCAAGTTGCAAGGTTTCGAGTGCTGACAATTCACCGACATCTTTGTCGAACAGGATATGCGACAGAATTTCGTCTTTCGGCAGGCTCGGGCTCGACGAGAAAGTGATGTCGGGCTTGGTGCTGTTGCCGCTCACATTGATCGTCGCCGTGAAATCATCGCGCCTATAGGTGAGCGTCACGGTGAAATTCGGCTCGACCGGATAGGTGCCGGGAAAAGTGACATTCCCCTTCGTCAGCGTGAATGTCTTGCCCGCAAATTCCAGCGTACCGCGCTGGCTGTTCAGCGCGCCTTTGATGAGCGGCTCGTCGGCAGTGCCCGAAACGGTGAATGTGCCGGCCCAGAGTGAATCAAGCCCGCGACCGGTGATGCGCACCGGCTTTGTCGTCGCAAGCGTGAGATCAAGCAGGATCGGCAGCGGCGCAGCTTTCTGGTCTTGCGGCATCGCGCCTGTTGAATTGCGGCCATTGATCTCGATCACCTCGACAAGCGGCACATCGGCAGGAAGACTTTCAGGAATGCGGATCAGCATTTCTCTGGTCGTGAGCGAGCCGCTCAGCGTCGCAGGCTTTTCCAGCGTCGGCGGCAGAGCAGGGCCCGTGAGGCGGATCTCACCGTCGATGGTCGCATCCACATCGGCGCGGCGCAGCAGACGCGCATTGCTCACCTGCGCTGTGATGGCAATGGCCTCAGCGGCACTTTGGTCAAGCGTCAGCGAACCCTTGGCATTGATCTGACCGTTCGCGCCGTCGCTCGCCGTCATTGTGAAAGAGGTGTCGCGGCTGTTCTGTGCTTCAATTTTTGCTTCGATGGATTTGAGCACCGTGCCGGTCAGGAAGTTTTCATATGTCCCGTCGTTCAGCGTGGCCGTGCCGTCGATCACGGGCGCCGAAATATCGCCGCTGGCCCGCAAGGCAACGCGAGCAGGCCCCGCAACGCGCTGCCCGTTGAGTTCAACGAGAGCGGCAAGCGAGGCAAGCGGTCCCTCCCAGTCGAGCGAGCCGGACACTTTTCCGCGCGCCCCCAGTGTCGGGAAGGCTTGCCCGCGCGACCGGACAAAAGGCAAAGAGGCTTTAAGGTCAAACGGCTTTTCCGAAATGCCTTGTGCAGCAGCGACAAGCTCAAGCCGGTCTTTCGCCCAATCACCGTCGATGGTGGCATCGAAGGCAGGGCGCAGGTCGTCCACATCCTGCGCGAGGCGGATGCCGCTGAATTTCAATCTCGCCTTGCCCGTGTTGCGCGCGGCATCAAGTTCAAGCGTGCCGTTCAGAGCGCCTTGCACCGAACCTGCGGGCACAAACAGCGTTGCAAAATCGAGAGGCATCTGGCGGAAGCGCAGATTGAGCCGCGCGGTAGAAGCGATGACAACATCGCCTTCAATCGCGCCCGCGCCGGTGGCGCCCGTCATGTCGATTCCGATGCCTTTGGCGACAATCCCGTTGTCGAGCTTGAGGGTGAGCGGCTTGGCAAGCGCGGCAGTCGCCGTGCCAAGAGCAAGGTCGAAACTTTGCAGCTCGATTGTCGTTGCCGCTTTGCTGCGCACCACGCCCTGCGACGAGAGCGTAAACGGCTTTGGCATCGCGTCTTCATGCGTGCCGAGCAGGTTCGCGTCGAAGGCCAGTGTATCGAAGGGGCCTTTGGCTTTCAGGTTCACACCGCTCAAATGCGTCAGCGCAAATTGTCCGGCAGCAGCGTAGAAGCCCGCCTCCATCACCGGCGCGCGGAAGAGATCGCTCAGTTGAATGTTGAGTTCCGTGCGGTCAAATGTGACGCCGCCCGCGTCAATGCGCGGGGCTTTGAAGATGACGCTCGCCGATTGTGTGCCTTTGACGGGCGTAGCGGTGAAGACAAGATCACCGACACCATTGAGCGGCAGGCCGGAAAAATCACCGACCGACGCAAGGTTGATGTGATCGCCGTTGATACTTGCCGTGATGAGGCCCGCTGTGTCGAGTGCGGCAAGGCCTGTGAGCTTGCCGCCGAAGACCTCCCCGTTGATGGCGTCAAGCCGCGCGCCGCCTTCGGTCGGCAGCGTCAGCTGCGCGTCAAGCGAGGCATTGCCGGGCTCGCCCTTGTAGCGGATGGACAGGGCACCGCTGCCGCCTGTAACAGCGACAATATCAGCAGACAGGCTTTCCGTTTTGACGCCGCTCACCGCACCATTGGCAAGCGTCGCCACGAGATGCGCAGCAGGCGCGTCCATTGTGCCGGTCAATGTCACATCGGCTTTGACAGCGCCCGACGCCTCGCCGCGGGGCAGCAGGCGCGCGATGTCACCCGTTTTGAAATGCGCCTCGCCGGAAAGCTGCTCTTGTGCCGACAGCGCAACATTGCCCGACAGCGTGTAAGCCCCCGACAGCGGCGTAACGGTGAAGGACGGCAGCGCGTAACCGCCTTTGCCAAGTGCCAGCAGCGATCCGTCGGCGGTGACACTGCCGGCGAACGCATCAAGCGCAGGATCGCCGGTTTTCACGTCCGTCGTGCGCAGAAAAAAATCACCCGCCATGTCGCCATTGTCCGTCATGCCGAAAGGCGACAGACGCAAAGTGGCCGCACCGCTGAGCCTTCGACCGGGAAGATCGCCGAGCGCCGCAAGATCGTTCAGTGACGCTTCCGCATCGCCCTTGAGGCTTGAACCGTCCAGCGCAACTTTACCTGCGAAATTCGCCGTGCCCGCAGCAGACGTGACGGTGAAGACCGATACATCAGCAATGTTTTCGCGCAGATTGATTTTCGCCACGGTGTCGAAGACGAGGCGGTTGAGCCCTGCATTGTCTTTGGCGTCCACGAGCGCATCAACGCCGGTGATCGTGCCCGATGCCGAAAAGGGATGAGGTGCAGGCAGCGAGGCAGAGGCGAACGCGGCGCGGCCGTTGAGCGTCAGCGGTCCGGCACTCAGTTGCAGGTTTTCAACCGAGAGCACGTCCTTCCCGCTCCAGCGAAAATCGGTTGCGAGGTCAATCTTGTCTGCCTCAACGCTGTCTTTGAGCGCATTGGCGATGACGCGGCCCGATGCTTTGGCGGCAAGCACAAGATCAAGGTCGCGCGACCATGTGCCCGTCGCGCTGAATTCAGCCGTGAGCTTGTTGCCGCCATCCAGTGCCATAAGGCCGGTGACGGCGCCGTCCTTCGTGTTTGCCGACGCGGTGAGGCTGACCGCATCAAGCTCCGACACACCGAAGGCGCGGATGAGGCCTGTGTGGCCCGCGTCGCCGTCTTCGACAGCGAGGTCAAGCGTCAGGTGGCGGGCGCGGGGCGAGAAGACCGTGTCGATTTTGTAAAGACCTGTGACACCGTCCGTCCGCGTGGCGTCGAGCGAGAGGGACAGCGCGTTGCGCTCCAGCGCGGCGGCACCTCTCAGATCAAGCGTGGCGAGTGTTCCCGCCGCACCCGAAGCGGCAAGCGCGCGATGGAGTGTGATCTCATGCACCTTGACTGCATCGAGACGTATGGCGACGGGGAGCGATGGCAGGTCGAGCGAAAGCCCCGACGATGTATCTTCTTCCGCCGTGCTCACAGGCGCCCGCAAAAGGGTCAGCCCCCGCGCGTCGAGCGTCTCGACATTCACTTGCGCCCGCAGCAGCGACAGAGGCGACCAGACAAGATCGGCCTCAGCCAGTGTCAGCCAGTCGCCTTGCGTGTCGGCAATGCGCATATCGGTGATGTGAAGTTGGCGTGGCCAACTGCCCGATATATCGCCGACAGATATTGTCATCTCGTCGGAGTTCACCGTCGAGAGCACATAGGTGAGCACCTGTTGCCGCAGCGATGAGAACTGCAACAGCCCGACCGTCAGAGCGACAACAACGAGTGCCGCCGCAATGACCGCCAGCAGCGACTTCAGCAGGAAGCGCATGAGGTAAGGCGCTGACATGGTGTTTGTTTTTTGCGCGCTCATCAGAAGGCCTGCCCGAGCGAGAAATAGACCTGAAAACTATCGTCAACACCCGAACGCTTGTTGAGCGGCACGGCAATATCGGCACGCACAGGGCCGATGGGCGTGTAATAGCGCAAGCCCAGCCCCGCGCCCCACTGCAATCCCTTGGACGGTTGCGGTGTGCTTGTCGAATAGGCATTGCCGCCATCGACGAATGCGACGACGCCGAAACTCTTGCTCACGCGCCAGCGTGCCTCGGTGCTGGCTTCAACAACCGAGCGTCCGCCGGTCGGGTCATTTGCTGCATCCAGCGGTCCGACAAGCTGATAGCCATAGCCGCGGATGGAGCCGCCGCCACCGGCGTAAAAGCGCAGCGAGCCCGGCACATCAAGCGTTTCCTGTGCGAGCATAAGCCCGTAGCGTCCGCGAAGGGCCAGAGTGAAATCAGGTTGCGCGCCAAAGCTCCAATAGGTTGAGCCGGATGCTTCAAACTTTGAAAAGGCAGCCGCACTGCCCGCACTCGTGCCGACATAGGGCGTGAACGCACCGCTGAGGCGCGAGCCTTTGGTCGGATCGAGAAGATTGTCCGATCCGTCATAGCGCAGCGTCAGCGGCACGCCGAACAGACGATAGGAACGGGCGCCGGAATTTTCCTCGGTGCGGTAGATTTCAAACGACACACCCGCTGTGCCCTGCAGCGTCGGTGTCAATTGTCGCGACAGACCGGCACCAAGCTTGGCGCTGAGTTCGCTGTAAGCGTCGGTCTCTTCATTGGCAAACTCGAAACTCCCGAGCAGGCTTTGATCGGGGCGCAAAAAGCGCGGCTTGGTGAATTCCGCTTTGGCCGCTTGCTTGGTCTGCGCGACGGATATTTCCAGACGCAGTTTTTCCGCCCGCCCGAAGAGATTGCGATGTTCCCAAAAACTCTTGGTGCCCGCGCCTTCGTCAGACGACCAGCTCGCGCCGATGCCGACCGACCGTTTGGCACGTTCGCTTAAGCTGATACTTGGCGTCACGCGGTTGCCCTCGGCATCCACAATTTCGATGACGACCTGATCGAACAATCCCGTGCCGCGCAGCGCGGCGACCGTTTCATCGGCCTTGCGGCGGTCAAAGAGGTCGCCCTCCTTGAAGGCCGCGAGACCTTCGATGTAATCAGCCTTGGTGCGGCCTGCTTCGTGTTCGGCATCTTCATTTTTGAGATGCATCGCGCCGAAATAGCGTGGCTCTCCGGCCTTGATCGTCAGGGTGATGTCGGCGACTTGCGCGGCCATATCGACGATGACCTCACGCTTGACGAGTTTCGGTGTCGGGTGGCCGTGGTTTTCAAGCCAGACAAGCGCATCGCCCGTGAGGTCGATGATGCGTTGGGCACGCGCGGCGCGGTTCGGCTTAAGGCCGAGGGGGGCTGCGTCATACAGCAGGTCCGCCTCGTCGGACGGATGATCGGTGTAGATGAAATTGAAACTGCGGATCATCGTGCGCGGGCCGAGCGTCACACGGTAGATGAGGTTGAAGCTGCCGCCGGTCGCTTCCTCGATGACGGCTTCAATGCGCCCGTTGAAATAGGCCTGGCTGCGCAAAACCTTGTTGAGGTGCAGGGCTTCTTCATTGGCGCGGCGGCGCAATTGTCCCAGCGTGGCGGGGCTCGTCGCGTCCGTGGTCTTACCCAGCGCCACAGCATCGGTGATCTGGGCTTTGATCTCGTCAGGCAGCTTGGTGCCTTTGACCGAAACGCTAAACTTGAACGCAGGGGCGTCGGCGGCCAGCGCCTCGCGATCGGACGAAAAAAGCAACCCGCAGAGACAAAGCAGTGCAAAAACCGCAAAAATAGCGTTATGGACGCCGGACGAACGCAAATGATGCATGGTTCGGGCGATTGGGAGGGTTTTGCCCCGGAGTCTCCACGCAAAAAGGCGCGAAGACAGGCAACGCACAAAGGCAAAAAATCCTGTAAACAGCATGGACGGGATCATACAGAGATTGCCGCGGCGACCAACCAGACTTGTGAATTTTAATGCTCAGCATTAGGCTGGAAGAATGAAAACTAAAGACACCATAACCGCACCCGCCAAGGGGGCGGCCCGACCGCGCAGCGACACACGTCTGCGCCTTATCATCGCTGCCGAGAAGCTCTTCGGTGACAAGGGCATTCACGCCGTCACGCTGAAGGAAATCAACGGCGCGGCGGGTCAGCGCAACGAAAGCGCGCTGCATTATCACTTCGGCTCCAAAACCGCCTTGGTGGAATCGATCCTGCTTTATCGTTCCGCCGACATCGACAAGGACCGCGGCGAACGTGTTGAGGCCTTGCTGCAGGCGGGCGAGGAAAAAGATCTCGCGGCCATCCTGCGCGCGACGTTCCTGCCGATGCTCGAATTGCTGAAAGAGGAAGACGGCGTTCGCTTCATGCGCTTTTTGGCGCAGGTGTTGAACGATCCCGATTTTGATCTGCCGACAATGGTGACGCGTGGGCAGCTGCCGGGCGTGAAGCGCGCCAATGCGCTGATCGTCGCTTCGCTCGGCGACATCGCCCCTGAAATTGCCATTCAGCGGCAACGTTTTCTCATCGAGATGATCGTCAGTTCAGCAGCCATCTGGACGCGCCACCATGATTCCGTGAGCGAAGCAGCCGAACGCGAATTTTTCATCGTGGCCTTGCTTGATTCCATCGAAGGCTTCCTCAAGGCGCCTGTTTCGAAGGAAGCGCTCGAAAAATTGAAGAAGGTCGTGAACAAGAAAGAAAAGAATCTGGCATGACGTCACCGCACGAACCGACAGAAGCGCAGCATAAGATTTTTGCCGAACTCGATCAGACCAAACCCATCGCCATGGTGAACCTGCTCAAATTTCGCGCGCACGCGAAATACGAAGACGGGCGGGATGCCGGTGATCTCACGGGTTCGGCTGCCTATGGCCTCTATGGTCAGGTCGCGATGGCGAAAATCACCGAGGTCGGCGGGCGCATGTTCTGGGCCGCCCCCAGCGCCCAAACATTCATCGGCACAAGCGATGATGAATGGGATGTTGTGGCGATTGTGCGCTACCCGAACCGCGCGGCTTTTCTGCGTATGCTCGCGATGGAAGATTACCGCGCCGCAGGCGTTCACCGCGAAGCAGGGCTCGAGCGCACCGTGCTCATTTCCTGTCCCGGCGACGCTATTCCCGCCTGATCGGGTTTTTTACTTTTCCAAAAACGCATTGGTCAGCGATATGAATTCGTCGAACTGATCGTGATGCACCCAATGTCCCGCCTTCTCGATGGTGGCGACTTCCGCATTCTTGAAATGCGACGCCCGACCATCGGCGGCGGGATCGCTCGCCCAACTATCCGCGCCGCGCATCAGCAGCGTGGGGCAGGTAACTTTTCCCCAGAGGTTCTGCGTCGCTTTCACATCAAACCCATTGGGTGAGAAGGTGCGGACGTAATTGTCAAACTTCCAGCTATAGGTACCGTCCTCGTTCTGCGTGATGCCATGCAGGGTAAGATGGCGCGCACGCTCGGGCGACAGATGCGGGTTTTCGTCCTGCATCCGTTTGTAGGCGTCTTCGATGGAGACATAGCGGCGCGGCAGACGCGATGATGATTTGCGCAATTCGGCAATCCATTTGCGCAACCGTTCGTCCGGCGCGTCGGTCATGCGTTCGGCAATCATCTTCGGGCTGGGCCCGAGCCCTTCGATGACGACAAGCTTTTTCACCGTATCGGGATAAAGCCCGGTATAGCGCAGCGAAATCGCCCCGCCCATGGAATGGGAGACAATCGTCAGCGGCGCGAGCTTCAGCTGATGGATGAGCTGCGCAATGTCATAGACATAATCGTTGAATTCATAAGTCCCGCCGACCATCCACTGGCTGTCGCCATGGCCCCGCAGATCAGGCGCGATAACGTGATAGCGATCACGCAGAGATTGCGCGACCCAATCCCAGTTGCGGCAATGGTCGCGCCCGCCATGCACCAGCAGCAGCGGCGGCTTGTCCTCATTGCCCCAATCGACGTAATGCAGCTTCAGGCGCTGCGAGACATAGAACTGCGAGACGGGGCCGATGATCTGCTGGGACATGAAGCGATTGAATCCATTTTTTGATGTGGCGCCAGTCTAGCCCATCACCTGCGGCAAGTTCAGCCCTTTTCCGCTTTGAGGAATCTCCACAGCCCCAGAACCGTCAGGCCGAGCATAATATGAACGGCGACAACGGGCGGCCAGCCAAAGAGATAGATCACATCATTGGCGAGCCCCGCCTTGAACGGCCCGCCGCCAAAGGCCAGCCCGCGCGTCCCGAAGATCGCATTGAAAATCGTCGGCACAGTAAAGAGCCAGCCCGTGACAAGCGACGACCAGAACAGCCAGACATATTGTTTGGGCGTGAGGCGCATGAATTGCCCGCCGAGACCGATGGCCATCAGCAGCAAGCCTTGCGTGATGCCTTCCATATGCGCCATGCGCCAGGCGCGTCCGTCGTCGGGAATGCTGACCGGAATGTCGATGGGCAGCGGCCAGAGCACAATCGCGTTCAGCAGCGCGAAGAACCAGATCCAGCCGATGGATATGGCAAGAATGAAAAGCCCCGTGCCGTTGAGAAACAAGAGCGCGCGCATCCGTGTCGGCATTTCGGTCATGATTTTCTCACTGTTGTTTTATGCAGGTAACGCGACGGGCGTGGCTTCGCGCAAGCGCGACGTATCAAGACGGGCAGGCGCGCCGGCGTCCTCGAGATGAAGCGCCGCCCAGCTCTGCATCCATTGAGGGTCCGCCACGCGACGCGGGTGATAGCCCGGCACGAGAATGCGCGCCAAGCGCGGCACGAGCTTACGCAGGATACGCGTGATGACGCCGAGCAGCGCAAGGCGCGAACGCCAATTATACCAATGCCCGTCTGCTTTCAGCAGGCGGTGATAGCCGCCGCGTGTCCGCCAAAGAATATGGGCGGTCGCGTAAGCCAATCCGACAATGCGCCAGAACTGGCTGCCTGAAATATGCGCGAAGACATCGAAAGTGACGTTCTTATGTTCGATCTCTTCGACAAAATGCCAGAGCACCAGCGAAGCGACGGCGCTGTCAGCGCGCCCGAACAGAAACTCGCGGTCTTCGATCAGCATATGCCCGATGGCCAGCGCCATAGATTCAAAACCTTCAGCGTATGCCAGGTTGAAGCGCAATGAGCGATGCGTGCCGAGCCGGTCATAGTCCGCGGCAAGCTGCGCCTCGCACGCATTGACGGCCTCGGGGCTCGCCGCTTTCAATTCATCGTTGAAGCGGCGGTGCTGGCGGTAATGAGCGGATTCTTGCGCACAATAAAGATCAAGCTCGCGCACCAGCTTTTCGTCGGTGATCAGCGGGCGCGCCTCGCGCATGGTCTTGATGAGATAAGGCTCCAGATAGGGCATGGCGAGCGAGGCGGCGTTGACGATCTGCGAAAACTCAGGCCGCGCCGCGTTCCAATGCAGGGCGCGCGATCTGGCGAACGCAAATGGCGGGCGGCGCACGGTCATTCGTTCTGCGGTGCCGGCACTGTCGGTCATGGTAATTCCCCAATTAGACGAAACCCTCTAATTGGAGTGTCTAGTCTAAACACCCTTATTGTCAAGTCTGGCAAAACGAGACAAAGGCCGCTACTTAAGAGGCGGAGGCCAAATGGGAAATCGCGACCGCATTCTGGAATTGAGCTTGAAGCTCCTCAACGAGGAGGGCGCGCAGGCGGCTGGCACCACGCGTATCGCGCAGGTCTTGGGCATTAGCCCCGGTAATCTCTATTACCATTTCAGAAATCGCGAGGCGATTGTGCGCGGCCTGTTTGCCGGGCTTGAGGCCGAGTTTCGCGCGATGATGGTGGACGATGTCGTGCCGCCCATTTTGCCGGAACGCTTTGCCGCCTTTTATCTGCGCAGCTTTGACGTCGCCTGGAACTATCGTTTTTTCTTTGGCGGGCTGCATCACCTTTTGCGGCAGGACGAGGAACTGGCAGCCTCCTACCGCCAGTTACAGGCATGGGCCATTGACGAGCTTGAAGGCATCGTCCGCCAGCTTGTCAAAGACGGCAGCATGGAAAAGCCCAGAAGCAAGAACGGATTGCGCTCCCTTGGGCTAAACACATGGATCATCTGGATGAACTGGATCCGCTTTGTGCAGATATCAGGACGTGATCAGGTGACGCGGGACGACATGATCGAAGGCGTGGGGCAGATATTTGATCTGCTGGTGCCCTATCTCGACCCCGCCTTTGAAAAAGCCGCCCGTCGCGTGTTGACGCGCGAATTGCGCAGCAACCCTACTTAGCCTTTGGCGGCCTCGTCGCTGCCCATCGTGCCGAGCAATCCGCCTTTGCCGCCCTCACCGCGAAACATGATCTTGCCATAGGAGCCGGGCAGCAGGCGGATGAACCAGTCGATGATATGCGCGTCCATGCCGATCAGAATGCGCGGCTTGTTTTTCTTGATGCCTTTGATGATTGTCTGCGCCGCCTCATCGGGCGTGGTGCGCGCGAGCTTGTCAAAGCCCGACATGGCGGTTTCACGTTCCGTGGTCTGAACACTTTGCAGGAAGCGTGCATTGCGCAGAATGTTTGTTTTGATGCCGCCGGGATGCACGCAAGACACTTCAATGCCCGAGCCGCGCATCTCGTGGCGCAGCGCCTCGGTAAAACCGCGGATCGCGAATTTCGCCGAGTTGTAAGCCGCCTGCGTCGGCACGGAGAAAAGCCCGAAGATCGACGAAACATTGACGATGTGCCCGCCGCCTTTTTTGCGAAGCTGCGGCAGAAAGGCTTTGGAGCCATAGACCATGCCCCAGAAGTCGATGTTCATCACCCATTCGAAATCATCGTAGGCAAGCTCTTCAATCGTGGCGACCTGCGCCACGCCCGCATTGTTGATAATAATATCCGCGCCGCCGAACTGACCTTCGATCTCCTGCGCAAAGGCGTAAACCGCCTCGCGTGACGACACATCGAGAAGATAGGTCGAGACAGTGCCGCCTGCGGCTTCAACCAGTTTGACGGTTTCCGCAAGACCGGCGCGATCAACGTCGGCAATGGCGACGCGGGCCCCCTCGCGTGCCAGCGCCACAGCGGTTGCCCGGCCAATGCCGCTCGCCGCGCCCGTCACCACCGCCACTTTGCCCCTGATCTCGGTCATGTCCGTCCTCTGAAATCTGTCGTCTGAATGCTAAGCCGCATAATTAGGGCAAATCACCAAAATGTCACGAAACCAAAGCGAAGTTTTCCGGCGGCGTTGGACCTTGCCCCTGCCGGTCCTTATGCTTTGCGACAAACCAAAGGAAAAACGCCAAGAGGGGAGAACGAGAATGCAGGTGCAACCGATTGCCGGACTGGATGACAGCGTCAACGAGATCCGTCTGATGACCGCCAAGATTGTTTCCGAAGACATCATCCCGTCGGAAGCCACCCTCTACAAAGGCGGCGACGAAGCCAAGGCGCTGCGAAAAGCGATTTCCGCCAAGGTCAGGGATCAGGGCCTCTGGGCCCCGCATCTGCCGGAAGAATACGGCGGCATGGGCATCGGCTTTCTCAAACACGCCTATATGAACGAGATTTTGGCCTGGTCGCCTTTCTCCGCGCGCCTCTTCGGTGTCGTTGCGCCCAATTCCGGCAATCAGAAAATCCTGCTCAAATACGGCACACCGGAACAGAAAAAGAAGTGGCTGGAACCGCTCGTCGCCGGCGACATTGAAAGCTGCTTTTCAATGACAGAGCCCGATCAGCCGGGGTCAGACCCCTATGCGCTGCAAACGCGCGCCGTCAAAGACGGCGACGAATGGGTCATCAACGGCCACAAATGGTTCACGTCCAATGGCCGCAACGCCGATATTGCCATTGTCATGTGCCGCACAGAGCAGGCAGACGGCAAGGGCGGCGTCAAAGACAAGATGACCCAGATCATCGTGCCGATGACGACGCCCGGCGTGAACATCATCCGCTCGGTGCCCGTCTGGGGCCACACCGGCGGCGACCATTGCGAAATCAAATATGAAAACGTGCGCGTGCCCGCGGGCAATCAGCTTGGCCGCACCGGCACCGGCCATCAGGCCGCGCAGGACAGGCTCGGCGAAGGCCGCGTCTTCCATTGCATGAATTCCATCGGCCAGATGTGGCGCGCCTTCGACATGATGTGCAAACGCGCCACCACGCGCGAAGTGCATGGCGGCAAACTCGAAAGCAAACAATTCATTCAGGGCTTCATCGCCGACAGCTACATGGACATTCAGGCCGCGCGTTTGATGACCATTCATTGCGCCAATAAAATGGAAGCGGGACACGACCCGCGCGCCGATATTTCAGCCATCAAAGTCTTCGTGCCCGCCGCTTTTGAGCGCGTCGTGGACCGCGCCATTCAGGTGCACGGCGCCTTGGGTGTGTCGGGCGACACGCCGCTGGCGGGCATGTATCTGGGCGCGCGGACACTTCGCATTGCCGACGGACCGGATGAAGTTCACCGTATTGTCATCGCAAGGAGTGTTCTCAAATGTTACCACGAGGGCATGAGTTGGGATTTCGGCGCTTGAGTGATTCGCGTTAGGGAGCAGACCGGCGGTTATGGCGATGGACGATATTGAAAAAACGCCTCTGTGGCTGACCATCTTGCGTGGTGTGTGGGCGGTCTTGCGCCTGCTCGTCACCGGCCTGACCGGCGGGCGCACCTTCATCGTCGCTGCCGCCGTTCTCTTCACGCTTCTGGCGCTCAGTGACGGCATGCCGGTCTGGCTCGCTGTACTCAGTTTTGCATGGCTTGCAGGCATCGCCGGTTTGCGCAGCCTGCTGCTGGGTGAAACAGGCCGCGCCATGCGCGAGCCTGCGAGCGCGCCTGCCGGTGGTCTTGCAGGTCTCGCCAGCGGTGCCGGTCGCACCATTCTCATCGAAATGCCGGACCCCGTTGTCGTGCTCGACGGCAGCGGCCGCATCATCTTTTGCAACAGGGCGGCCGAAACGCTGATCGGTCTCTACGCGACCGGCAAGCATGTGGCGACCATGCTGCGCAGCGCGGCATTGATGACGGCGGTTGATGACGTGCTGAAAGGGGCCGGCGCGCAGATCATTGACTACAATCAGCCCGTGCCCGTCGAACGCAATTACACGGGCTTCGTCACACCGATCGAAGTGGACACAACGCCCGCCAACGGCCTCAGCGAAGCCTCGCGTCGTCGCCGGGCGCGCGCCGTGCTGATCGTCTTGCGCGATGTCACAGAGGCCCGCCGCGTCGAAGACATGCGCGTCGATTTTGTGGCCTTTGCAAGCCACGAACTCAAAACGCCGCTCGCGTCCCTGTCCGGTTTCATCGACACATTGCGCGGCCACGCCAAGGACGATCCGGAAGCGCAGGATCGCTTTTTAAGTATCATGGCTGATCAGGCCGAGCGCATGCGCCGCTTGATCGAAGATCTTCTGTCGCTCTCGCGTATCGAACTGCGCGAACATGTGCGGCCGAGCAAGATTGTGGACATGCTTTCAGTGGTCAACGACATCACAGACGGTCTGAGCCACACGGCAGCCAAAACCGACATGGAGATCACCGTAACTTCGGCGGCCATCCTGCCGCGTGTGCGGGGCGAGGCAGAAGAATTGGGTCAGGTCGTCCAGAACCTCGTCGATAATGCCTTGCGCTATGGCCGTTCCGGCAAACGTGTCGAGGTGACGCTCGCGCCCGATACGCGCGGCGGCAAACCCATGCTGCGTCTCAGCGTGCGCGACTTCGGAGCGGGCATCTCGCGTGAACATCTGCCGCGCCTCACCGAGCGTTTCTATCGCGTCGATGCCGCCGCCAGCCGCGCCAAGGGCGGCACGGGCCTTGGCCTCGCGATCGTCAAACACATCGTTAACCGCCATCAGGGCACGCTGTCCATCGACAGCGAGCTCGGACAGGGCTCGACATTCACTGTCTTGATTCCCGCCGCCGCAGAAGAAATTCCCGCCTGAAAGCCGCGCAAAGCGGTTCAAAAAGCCTTAAACTAAGCCAATTCGGCCCCGAACCGGCCCGGAACTGCCAACTGTCAAAAAAACGACATGCTAGTGTCGTACACAATTCGCGGGGCACCGGTAGCTTTCGCGCGACCCGCCAGCATTCGTGCAAAACGAACAGTGCCTTGCTTAGGATCACACCTGATCCTGAGGCGAACAGGAGAGACGTAACGTCATGGACCACACAGTCAAATCATTCCAGGAAGAGCTGGACGCCATCGCCGCCAGCATTGCCCAAATGGGCGGATTGGCTGAAGCCCAGCTCGCCGGGGCCATTGAGGCCGTGTCGCGGCGCGATACGGCGCTCGCTGAACTCGCGGTGAGCCAGGATCGTCGCATCGACGTGCTCGAGCATGAAATCGAAGCCCGTGCAGTCCGCGTCATCGCGCTGCGCCAGCCCATGGCGTCCGATCTGCGTGAAGCCATTTCGGCGATCAAGATTTCAACCGACCTCGAACGTATCGGCGATCTCAGCAAGAACATCGCCAAGCGCGCCATTGTCATTCAGGGCGATTTCGACACGCCCGTGCGCCTCATTCAGGGCATCGCCCGCATGGGACGTCTCGCGCAGGTGCAGTTGAAATCAGTGCTCGACGCCTGCTCCAACCGCGACGCGCAACTCGCCATCGAAGTCTGGAAGGGCGACGAGGAAATCGACGAAATGTACAACTCCGTGTTCCGCGAGTTGCTGACCTACATGATGGAAGACCCGCGCACGATCGGTGTCTGCACCCATCTTCTGTTCATTGCAAAGAACGTCGAACGTATCGGCGACCACGCAACGAACATCGCCGAGACGGTCCATTACGTCGTCACCGGCGAAACCATGTTGGACAATCGTCCCAAAGGCGACACGACAAGCTCGACACCGGTTCCCATTCAATGAAGGCGGATAAAAACGCATGTCGACACTTCTTGCCCCTGGTGCTGCAAAAGCCCCGAGCGCCTCAAGAGATCGCGAAGCGCCGACCAGTTTCGAGCGCCGCATGAAACCGACGGTCATGATCGTCGAGGATGAAGAGGCGCTTTCGACGCTGCTTCAGTACAACCTCGAAAAGGAAGGCTACAAGATCATCGCGACAGCGGATGGCGAAGAAGCCGCTCTGATGATCCGCGAAGCCGCACCCGATCTCGTGCTACTCGACTGGATGCTGCCGAGCCTGTCCGGCATCGAGCTTTGCCGCCGCCTGCGTGGTCGTCCGGAAACGCGCAATCTGCCGATCATCATGATCACGGCGCGCGGCGAAGAAGCAGACCGCATCCGTGGTCTCGACATCGGTGCCGACGATTACGTGACGAAACCCTTCTCGATGACCGAGCTTCTGGCGCGCATCCGCGCCGTCATGCGCCGCATCCGTCCGGCATTGTCCGAAGACCTCGTGACCTTCGGCGACATCGTCATCGACCGCGCCGCCCACCGCGTGCGCCGTGGCGAACGCGAAGTCCATCTCGGTCCTACCGAATACCGTCTCCTCGATCACCTGATCCAGCACCCCGGTCGCGTTTTCAGCCGCGAGCAATTGCTCGACGCCGTTTGGGGCTCGGACGTCTACGTCGAAGCCCGCACTGTTGACGTCCATGTCGGCCGCCTGCGCAAAGCCCTCGTCGAAGAAGGCGAACGCGACCCGATCCGCACCGTCCGCTCCGCTGGCTACTCCCTCGACGAACAATTCAGCCGCTAAAAAGCGGGAATAAATTTTCTTCCCCATTTCTTCATCTCCCCTCTAGGGGGAGGTCAAAAAATCTGAAGAAGATTTTTTGGGTGGGGGGCACTGAACGAAAAGTTCAACCACCAAAAATCGGGGATATCCATCTTCTCCGTCTCCCGCACCACCCTCGAACACTCGACAGGAAAACCCTCGAAACCCGACAGGAAACAACTCGGGTTTCGAGCCCACCTCGAGCCTCAACCATCCCCGCCCAATAAAAAACCGGCCCCTCGAAATCAAGGGCCGGTTTCTTAGTCTTCGCTGACAGCGAATAGGTTCAGGCAAAGTCCTTGCGGCGCTCGCGGTTGCGGCGCGGCTGCATGGGCTGGTATGCGAGCTTGGAGTGTTCGGCGCAATAGGGCGAATTATGGTCCGCGCCGCGTCCGCAGAAGTGGAAGTTCGGGCGGCCCGGATCGCCGATCGGCCATTTGCAATTATGCTCGGTGAGCGTGAGCACCGTTGTCAGTTCGCGCGAGCCGTTATTGTCGAGTTCGGCGCGGCTGATTTCGGCGCGTTTCGGCGTGATTTCAGCTTCCTCGACCTCGTCGGCGCGGGCTGCCACCAGCGGATCAGGGCGACCGCGCACATGGGTCAGCGTGCGCGGCGTGGGCGCGCGTGGCCGTGCAGGGCGGCTCGGTGTGGCGCGGCCTGAGAGGCCCAGACGATGCACTTTGCCGATCACGGCATTGCGCGTCACACCACCCAGCTGTTTGGCGACCTGGCTTGCGCTAAGTCCTTCTGCCCAGAGCTTTTTCAACATCTCAACGCGTTCATCGGTCCACATTGGATCACCTTCCCTTGGGCCCGGACAGCCTGTTCGCGATACGCGAACAACCACCCAAAAGCGCCTTGCCGACACGCCCCGACCCCTATGGAGGAGGGAACGTCGCGCCAGCCCGTCGAAAAATACACACCAGATTTCGTGGGCCTTAATCCAAAATATACAATATGAGGGTAGGGCGCTGCAACTCCGCAACTTCGGGAGCCATTCCCTTATCCACAGAAAATAGCGCAAACACGCCTTCTCTGCAGAAAGCGGAAGCGCAGCGCAAGGCAAGCACCTATATGAGGGGCGCGCGGGTTCAGAGGACCCGCCGGCGACAATAAAAGCGGGATAAACAGATGAGCGTGACGACGAACGAAAACAAGTTTCCCATGGCCGGTGTGCGCCGTTTCGGTGCGGTCAACTGGCTCGGTACATGGACGCTCTATACCAAGGAAGTCCGCCGTTTTTCTAAGATTATGACGCAGACGATCTTCGCGCCGATGATCACAACGCTGCTTTATCTTGCCGTGTTTTCGCTCTCGATGGGTAAGCTGCGCGCCGCCATTCACGGCGTGCCTTTCATCGTCTTTCTGGCCCCCGGCCTCATCATGATGACGATGATCCAGAACGCTTTTGCCAATACATCCTCGGCCATTCTGATCTCCAAAGTGCAGGGCAATGTGGTGGATTATCTGATGCCGCCCCTGTCGCCGGGCGAGTTGAATTTCGCGATCGCCGCCGCCGGCGTGTCGCGCGGTGTCGTTGTCGGCGCAGCAACAGGCGTGGCGATGATCCCCTTTGTCGGCATGGGCGTCGCTCACATCTGGGCCATCCTCTTCTTCGCCGTCGGCGCGTCGCTGATGCTCGCCCTTCTCGGCATCATCGCGGGCATTTGGTCAGAAAAATTCGACCATCTGCAGGCCGTTACCAACTTCGTTCTGCTGCCGCTGACCTTCCTCTCGGGCACTTTCTATTCGGTCGAGCAACTGCCGGCCTTTGCCCACACGATCACCCATTGGAACCCCGTCTTCTATCTCATCGACGGCTTCCGCTATGGCTTCACAGGCGTCGCCGACGGTTCGGTCATGACGGGTGTTCTCCTCACAATCGGGGTCAACGCGCTCCTCTGGATGATTTCGGACCGCATGTTCCGCCGCGGCTACCGCCTCAAGGGATAAAAGCTTGAAGCGGGGCGTGGTCAGGGTCGCAAAACGGCCAATTGACACGCCCCGCATTGCTCCGTAATACTCGCTCACTTCTCAGATAGCCGCCGGTTTTGGGGCGGCTTTTCTATTGGGTGCCGTCTTCCTTCGGAGCGGGCCCTGTGAGGCGCGGAGAGATCGAGATGATCCTGTACGGGACCCGACGACGCTGACCTGAAGACCCTGCGTATGGACGCAGGGCCCGTCATGTTTGCTGCCCGGACCCCCGACCTCGCCTGGACATAAAGCCAAGCTCCTTAAAGCGTTTTGCTGGAGCCTGTGCCGTCCGCGACTTTTGAGAAGGACTATTGCCGTGATTACCCCAGTTTTGCCGACCTATGCGCGGGCCGACCTCGAATTTGAGCGGGGCGAAGGTCCTTATCTGTTCACAACCGATGGCACGCGCTATCTCGACTTTGGCGCAGGCATTGCCGTCAACGCGCTGGGCTACAGCCATCCCGACCTGATCGCCGCCTTGACCGAGCAGGCCCACAAGGTCTGGCATCTGTCGAACATCTACCGCATTCCGGGTCAGGAAAAGCTCGCCAAACAACTGATCGACGCAACCTTTGCCGACACGGTGTTCTTCACGAACTCCGGTGCCGAAGCGCTCGAATGTGCGATCAAAATGGCGCGCAAATATCACTACGCAGGCGGCAACCCCGAACGCACCGACCTCATCACCTTTGAGGGCGCGTTCCATGGCCGGACGTTGGCGACGATTGCGGCAGGTGGCAACGCGAAATATCTCGAAGGTTTCGGCCCCGCCATGCCCGGTTTCGTGCAGGTGCCCTTCGGCGATGTGAAGGCGATCAAGGCCGCCATCGGTCCGAAGACAGCCGGTGTGCTCATCGAACCGTTGCAGGGCGAGGGCGGTATCCGTGTGCTGCCCAACGAGGCGCTACGCGAGATCCGGAAGCTCTGTGACGAGGCCGGTATTCTGCTCATCCTCGATGAAGTGCAGACGGGATTTGGCCGCACAGGCAAGCTCTTTGCCCATGAACTCGCGGGCGTGACGCCGGACATCATGCCGGTGGCGAAGGCGCTTGGCGGCGGCTTCCCCGTCGGTGCCTGCCTTGCCACTGAAGCTGCCGCGCGTGGCATGGTGGCCGGCACACATGGCTCGACCTATGGCGGCAACCCGCTCGCCATGGCCGTCGCTGGTGCCGCTGTCGGCCTGATGACGAAGCCTGCCTTTCTCGAGCATGTGCGTTCCATGGGCGTCAAACTCTCACAAAAACTCGCGCAGCTTGCCGACGAGCATCCGACCATCATCGACAGTGTGCGCGGCCAGGCCCTGATGCTCGGCATCAAGACCAAAGTGCCAAACACCGAACTCGTCGAAGCATTGCGCGCCGAACACATGCTGACGGTCGGCGCGAGCGACAATGTCGTGCGGCTTTTGCCGCCGCTTATCATTGACGAAACGCATCTCGACGAAGCCATGACAAAGCTCGGCAATGCCTGCAAAGCGTTGGAAGCGAAAGCGGCGAAGGGAGCCGTGGCATGACGCGCCATTTTCTTGACCTCGACGCTGTCACCTCAAGCGACATCCGGCACATTCTCGACAATTCCAATGCCCGCAAAGCTAAGCGCAACGGCATGGCCAAAGCCGCCCCCGACAGTGATAGCCCACTCAAAGGCAAGCTGCTTGCTATGCTGTTTGAAAAGCCCTCGACGCGGACGCGCGTGTCTTTCGATGTCGCCATGCGGCAGCTCGGCGGCGAGACATTGCTGTTGAACGGCAATGACACACAGCTTGGCCGTGGCGAAACGATTGCCGACACGGCCCGCGTCTTGTCGCGCTATGTCGATGCGATCATGATCCGCACCACGGACCACACGAACCTGACAGAGCTTGCTGAACATGCTTCCGTGCCCGTCATCAACGGTCTCACTGATCGTTCGCATCCCTGCCAGCTGATGGCTGATGTGATGACCTTTGAAGAACACAAAGGACCGATCAAGGGGCGCAAAATCGCCTGGGTTGGCGACGGCAACAATATGGTGACGTCCTGGATTCATGCCGCGACCCAGCTTGAGTTTGAGTTAGCAATTGCCTGCCCGGACGAATTCGCTCCCTCTGCCGAAGCACTCTCATGGGCCAAATCAAAGGGCGCGAAAATTTCCGTGACCACCGACCCTTATGAAGCCGTCAAAGGCGCGGACGCGATTAACGCCGATACTTGGGTATCGATGGGTATGGAAGAAGACCGGGCCAAACATCGCCACAATCTGCTGGCACCGTTTCAGGTCAATGAACGCCTCTTGAAGGCGGCCAACGCCGATGCCATTTTCATGCACTGCTTGCCCGCACATCGCGGTGAAGAAATGACGGCTGATATCATCGACGGACCGCAGTCTGTTGTGTGGGACGAAGCCGAAAACCGCCTTCATGCCCAAAAGGGTGTGCTCGCCTGGTGCTTTTCATAAAGTGCTTTCCAAAAGCACCTCTGGATTTAAGTGACTGATGCTGATGGACCTCGATAATTTGGGTGACGATCTTGTCTTGCCGTTTCAGATCGAGGGATTGGGCATCCGTGGCCGCGTCGTGCGACTGGGGCCTTTGGTTGACCGCGTGCTGCGCCAGCACGATTACCCCGAGTCCGTGTCGCGCATGCTGGGCGAAGCGCTTGCCCTAACCGCTATGATCGGCTCAGCGCTCAAATTTGAAGGGCGCTTTACCTTCCAGACGCAGGGCAAGGGGCCGGTGCATATGCTGGTCGCTGATTTTGAAACACCCGACAGCGACCATCCCCACGGGCGTTTGCGCGGCTATGCGCAGATGGACGAGGAACGTGTCGCCGCCAGCATCGCTGCGGGCCGAACATCGACGGCCGATCTGCTGGGCGAGGGATATCTCGCGCTCACCATTGATCAGGGCGCTGACATGGAACGTTATCAGGGCATTGTCGCGCTTGACGCCAAGGGCCTTTCGGCGAGCGCGCATGAATATTTCCAAAGTTCCGAACAGGTGGCGACTGTCATCCGCCTCGCGGCAGGTCCGCTCATTCAGCGCGGGGCTGACGGTCAGGTCGAAACATCATGGCGCGCCGGGGCGATCATGCTGCAGCACATCGCCAGCGACGGTGGCCTCACGGGTTTTCACGAAAACGACGAAACCGGCGTGCCCACAAGTGCGGAAGAAAACTGGAACCGCGCCTCGATCCTTCTCAACACGGTTGAGGACCATGAATTGCTCGATCCGGCGCTCGCACCGGCTAAACTTCTGTTTCGTCTGTTTCACGAGGACGGCGTGCGCGCCTTTGTGCCTTCGGCGGTCGAGTTTTCCTGCCGCTGTTCGCGCGAGCGCACACGCTCCGTTGTCGCCTCTTTCGGCGAAGAAGAAATTTCCGATATGGTGATCGACGGCAAGGTCGAAGTTAAATGCCAGTTCTGCAGCGAGGTCTATCACTTCGCAGCCGACGAGTTGAAAGAGGTAACCGAATGAGCCTGTTATTGCGCGCTGTATTGGCTTCCGCTTTTTTGGTGCTTGCCGCTTGCGCCACACCGCCTGAACCCGCACCCAAAGGGAATATCGGTTTTAGTGGCGCACCACTCAAACTCGATGTGGCAAGTCTGACGATTGACGATCGCTACAACCCGCCGGGCAAAGCCCCCAATGTCGAGCACCTGCACGACGTGACACCGAGCGCCGTTGCTGAGCGCTGGTTGCAGTCGCGCGTCGTCGCGGTCGGCTCGCGCGGTCTCGCCGTACTCACTATCGACGATGCACGTGTGATTGAAGAAAAGCAGTCGGTCAAAGGCGGTCTCACAGGCTTTTTCGGCGATCAGATCGACAGCAAAATTGTCGGTACGTTGCGCGGCGAACTCGTTGTGACGACAGAAAGTGCTGGCGGTACACGTGCGACCTACAAGGCGGGCGTCAACGCCAAAAGCGAGCAAACAATTTTGCAAAGCGCCGATCTGAATGAGCGTGATCGCGCTTACTTTGATCTGATGAATAAATTGACGGCTGAGTTCGACCGCTTGCTGACGGCAGAAGTCACGCGCACCATGGGGTCGGCGTTGCGACCATAATGTGAAGCCGCGACTTCTTGAACATCGGCACAGTGGAGGCTCAAACCGGATGGCTACAATGATCTACCAAACGGCGTATTTCAGCTCGGCGTCCGGCTCGATTACCGAGAGCGATGTCGCTATCATTCTCGCCAACGCACAGACAAAGAATAAAGCGCTCGGGGTCACAGGCATGTTGCTGCTGATGGATCAGGTCTTTTTTCAGGTTTTGGAAGGCGACAGACAAGTAGTCGAAGACCTGATCGCTCGAATCGAGAAAAATCCGCTCCACGGCGGGCTGATCAGAGTTCACAGTGTGGAACGTGAGGAACGGCTCTTCCCAGGCTGGTCAATGGGATTTGAGAAATTTGTTTACGGCGTTACGCCCGGTGCGACATTGAGAGACCTGCCGTTTGATATGAGCGAACTTGCGAATAGTCGGAGCGTTCAGGTGCTGGCGAAACACGCGCCCGAGATTTTGGTCTTCATGCGCTCGCTCTACAGTTCGCGTTATATGGTCGGTGCGCCATCGCTCGGCTTGCCATCCTGATCATCACGTGCTGCGCAAATGCTCGGCGAGACGTGCCATGAAGCGGTCGCATTCGGCGATCTGCGATAGTGCAATGAATTCATCTGGCTTATGAGCCTGATCGATGGAGCCCGGCCCGCAAATGACGGTTGGAATGTCGGCCAACTGAAAGAGGCCTGCTTCGGTATTGTAGGACACGGCTTCCGCCTGATTGCATCGCGCGAGTTTCAAGACGAGCGTTTCGCCTGCGTCGCCGTCACGTGCGGCGAGACCCGGGCTTTCCGCACGCACCACCGTCGTCACAGAGGCACCGGCATAGACCGCCCGCATGCGCGGTAACACAATGTCTTCGGCGTAGCGGTTAAGGCGGGTGAGGATTTCTGTTTCGTCAGCATCCGGCAGCGAGCGGTACTCCCACGTGAAGGCGCAGGTGCGCGGGATGATGTTGAGTGCCGTGCCGCCCGTGATAAGGCCGACATTGATCGTCGTGTAAGGTGGTGTGAAGCGCCCCGAGGCGTCTCCGCGGACGCGCATTTCGTCGGCCAGCCGCGTCAACTCGGATATGAGTTCGGCGGCATAAAGAATGGCACTGACACCTTGATGGGTTTGGCTTGAATGAAATTCAAGCCCCGTCACTGTCGTTGTGTAGGAACGAATGCCCTTATGTGCGTTGACGACTTTCATACCTGACGGTTCGCCAACGATCACCACTTGCGGGCGTGGCAGCGCACGGATGAGCGTGTCGATCATCGGACGCACGCCGAGGCAACCCACTTCTTCATCGTATGAGAGCGCGATATGCACAGGAATTTGAGCGTCGGCGGCCACAAAATCCGGCACGGCGGCGAGTGCGCAGGCGATGAAACTCTTCATGTCGGAAGTGCCGCGCCCGAACAAGAACCCGTCGCGCTCCACAACGCTGAACGGGTCGCTCGTCCAATCCTGCCCGTCGACCGGCACCACATCTGTATGGCCTGACAATACAATGCCGCCCGCACAGTCCTTCGGACCGATGGTGGCAAAGAGATTTGATTTTGTATTGTCCTCGTTCGCCACGCGCGTCGAGGAGATGCCGTGACCTTCAAGGTAGTCTTCGACAAAAGCGATCAATTCGAGATTGGAATTGCGGCTTGTCGTGTCAAAGGCAATGAGTTTTTCAGAAAGTTCGCGGGATGTGTAGCGGGTCGCAGGCATGTGTGGCTCCTCTGGAGCCAGCGACTATAGCTCAAGTTTATGTCGGATCATAAAGATGCCGTTGTGGCGGGCCCTGTACCCGCCACAACGGTTTTGACTTGTTACCAGTGCAAGCCCCGGGTCAGTGCAGCGAGCGCCACGGCTTCGTTCGATGGCTGGTTCTCGCTCGGTGCTGCCGTTTCTCCCTTGGCCGCCGCGCTGTCGGGGAAGAGGCGGAACGTCGTGTTGAACATGATGTTCGTGATGTTCGGCGCAATCGCCCAGAGCATTTCGCCGAATGTGCCAAGCCGCGTTGCGATACGCTTGGGGCGTTCGATGATGCCTTCACAAATCATATTGGCCGCATCGTTTGGCGAAAGCGTCGGCACGTTGTCATACATTTTTGTGGGCGCGATCATCGGCGTCTTCACCAGTGGCATATAGATATTGGTGAAGACGATATTGTTGTGGTGAAACTCCGGCTGGGCACAACGGGTGAAGGCCCCGAGTGCCGATTTGGACGCCACATAGGCCGAGAAACGTGGTTGGTTCACCTGTACACCGATGGACAGGATATTGATAATCTGGCCACGGTTGCGTTCCACCATTGCGGGCAAAAAGCCCATGATGAGCCTCAGCGAGCCAAAATAATTGAGCTGCATCGTGCGTTCAAAATCGTGGAAGCGATCATAGCTCAGGTGTACCGAGCGGCGGATCGAACGACCCGCGTTGTTGACAAGCACATCAACGCCGCCGTGATCTTTTACGACCTGCGCGACAAGCATGTCGCAGGACGCCATGTCGGCGACGTCGGCGCTGTAGACATAAGCCTCACCGCCCGCGTCTTCGATTTCGGCTTTGGTAGCGGCGAGTTTTTCAGGATCGCGCGCGACGATAATGACGCGACCGCCTGCCGCTCCGACCTTCATTGCGGTGGCATAGCCGATGCCGGATGACGCGCCGGTGATGAGTACGGTTTTGCCTTTAACGGCACCGGTGAGTGAATGATCGGTGAAAAGGGCAGGGTCGAGATGGCGCTCCCAATAGTCCCAGAGGAAGCCAGCGTAGGATTCAAGCGGCGGGCAGGTGATGCCCGAGCCGGCCAACGCCTTTTCCGCGTCGCGATTGTCAAATCGCGTCGGGTAATTGAAAAATTTGAGCGTCGCGCGCGGAATGCCGAGATCGCCCAGCACGCTTTCGACAATGGATTTCACCGGCGGTAGCCGCATCAGACTGTCGCGCAAGCCTTTTGGGATGATGGCAAACATGCGCGCGTCAATGCGCACCGTGAATTCCGGCGCACCGGCAGCGCGGGCAAAAATGTTGAGGATTTGCCCGACGCGCAGATGTTCGGGGTTCGTCAGGTGAAACGTCTGCTTGTTGAGTTTGGGCTTATGCGCAATGTGGTCGAGCGCACCGGTGACGAAATCAACCGGCACAATATTGAGAAATCCGCCCTCGATGCCGATGAGCGACAACCACGAAGGAATGAAGCGACGGAGCTTCTTGAGCATACGGAAGAAAACATAAGGCCCGTCGATCTTGTCGGTTTCGCCGGTCACCGAATGACCGACGACAACGCCGGGGCGATAAATGCGCCAGGGGAGTTTTGCCTCCTCGCGTACCACCGCTTCAGACGCGTGTTTGGTCGCAAAATAAGGATGGTCGCCGCCTTCCCACTGTTCAAACATATCTTCGCGCCACCAGCCGGGGAAAAGGCCCGCAGCAGCAATGGAACTCACGTGATGGAAGCAACCGGCCTTCACCGCTTCGCCGAGTTCCAGTGCATGCCGCGTCCCTTCGACATTCGCGGTCATCTGCGCGGCTTCGTCTTCGTTGGTGATGTCGTAGATCGCGGCCAGATGGAAAAGATGGTCGATCTTGCCTTTGATCCGCGCAATGTCGGCAGGCGCGACGCCAAGCCGCTTCTTTGACAGATCGCCCGACAGCGGCACAACGCGCTCGGCCTCCGCGCCCCAGCGCGCGCTGAGCGCTTTGAATTTGGCCTTGGAACTTGGTCGCACCAGCACGTAGATCGTGCCCTTGCGGTTTTTGATGAGATCGTCGATCAGATGGCGTCCGACAAAGCCGGTTCCGCCTGTCACCAGATAGCCCATAAATCCTCCCCCGCAGCCCCTTCGAATTGGGGGCCGGCGCACTAATGGGGCGTCCTCAGGCGCTGATCGGGGCCGAAGGTCGCCTCCTCCCAAGGGTAATGCTACGCATAAAGGGGTAGCAGGCGCTAGCGGTGGGGTGACTTGGGAGCGGCAGATTTTTTGAGCTCGGGGGAGGAACGGTCTGGGCCTTGACAGGCGTTCCTCCTGCAATAAGCATAACCTAATGGTTAAGCTTTAAGAGGAAGACGTATCATGACTTATGTGGATGGATTTGTGCTGCCGCTAAAGAAGAAGGATGTGGGCGCCTATAAGCGGGTGGCGAGCGTGGCGGGCAAGGTATGGATCGAGCATGGCGCACTCGAGTATCGCGAATGCCTTGGTGACGATCTCAACATCGAAGGGATGGCGCCATTTGGCCAAGGGGTCAAGCTGAAGCGGGATGAAACGGTGGTCTTTGCCTGGATCACTTATCGTTCACGCGCCCAACGAGACAAGGTGAACGCCAAAGTCATGGCCGATCAGCGCTTGGATAAATGCGCCGAGATCATGCCGAAGTTCGATATGAAGCGGATGATGTACGGCGGCTTCAAGGTGATTGTCGCGCGCTAAGTTTCGGCCCAGCGAGCCATACAATCAATTTGGCAGCTGAGCGCCGAACGGGCAATCGAGCGAGAAGGCCGGAATGGAGACCTGTAGCTTTTCGCCGCCGTCGGTTTCCATTTCATAGGTGCCGAACATGATTCCGAAGGGCGTCGCCAGCGGAGTGCCGGACGTATATTCGAAGCACTCGCCGGGTTTCAGCACCGGCTGTTCGCCGACCACGCCGGGGCCGCGCACCTCATGTTGACGACCAGCGGCATCCGTGATGTGCCAATGACGCGAGCGAAGTTGCACAGTGCGCTCACCGCGGTTTTCGATGATGACGTGATAAGCCCAGACAAAGTAATCCTGCTCCGGCTCAGATTGATCCGCGAGGAAAGTCGGCTCTACTTCGACATGAATCGAATGACTAGTGGCGCTAAACATTGGCGGTCCTTGCCCGAATGCGTCGTTGTTGTTTCGTGCTGCTGAGTACCTTCTGGTGCCTTCGCGTCACGCCGGATTTATCTCACGCATACCTTAAAAACTCGAATGGTACTGAAAATTACCACATCAGAATTGAACCATAGCCGGAATGCTCTAAGCCTCTGTTAAACAATAGGCAGCAAAAAGATTAATTCGCATTTACGCCTGTGTCAGAGCTGTGTCGAGATCTTCGATCAGGTCCTGAACATCCTCCAAACCGACGGAAAGTCGCACCGTACCTTCGCCAATACCGACGGTGGCGCGCTGCTCCGCAGTCAGACGTTGGTGCGTCGTTGTAGCCGGATGTGTGATGAGGCTTTTGGAGTCTCCAAGGTTATTGGAAATCTTGATGACCTTGAGCGCATTGCCGAAGCGGAATGTCTCTTCGCGCCCGCCCCTGATTTCGAAAGCCACAATGCCGCCGCCCATCGCCATCTGGCTCATGGCGAGTTCGTGCTGAGGGTGGCTTTTGAGGCCCGGATAGAGAACGCGCGCGACTTTGGGATGCCCTTCAAGGAATTTTGCCACTATCTCTGCATTGCGCGCATGCTCGCGCACACGCAGATCCAACGTCTCAAGACTTTTCAGCATAACCCACGCGTTGAAGGGGCTAATCGACGGACCCGTCTGGCGCATGAAATTATGCAAGTTCTCGTCGATCCATTTTTTGGACGAGAGAATGACGCCACCAAGGCAGCGGCCCTGACCGTCAATATGCTTGGTGGCCGAATAGACGACAATGTCAGCGCCCTGCTCAAGCGGGCGTTGGAGGATCGGTGTCGCGAATACATTGTCGACCATCAAGAGGGCACCGACCGAATGGGCAATTTCGGCGACCGCGCGCACATCGATGATTTCCAGTGTCGGATTGGAAGGCGATTCCAGAAACACGATTTTTGTATTGGGCTGGATCGCGGCTTTCCACGCATTGAGATCACGACCATCGACCAGCGTCGAGGTGATGCCATAGCGCGGCAGCAATTCTTCGATGACAAAGCGGCAGGACCCGAACAGCGCCTGGCTTGAAAGCACATGGTCGCCGGATTTCAGGCAGCAAAGGAGGGCCGAGGTAACAGCCGCCATGCCGGTCGCCGTTGCGCGTGCATCTTCAGCCCCTTCCAGAAGTGCCATGCGCTCTTCGAACATACGGATCGTCGGATTGGCAAAGCGCGAATAGATGAAGCCCGGCTCTTCATTGGTGAAGCGTTTTACGGCCGCTTCCATCGTCTCATAGACATAGCCCGAGGTGAGAAACAGTGCTTCGCTGGTCTCGCCGAACTGGCTGCGCATTGTGCCGCCGTGAACGAGTTGGGTGCGCGGGCGAAGGGGCTTGGTCATGGCATCTGTCCTGAGCTGGCCGGCGGGCATCAGGCCCCCCGAAATACAAAAAACCCCGACCTGAATAGGGATCGGGGTTCACTCAACCCGACCCTTTAGCGATTTATTTAACGTGGCCGCAAGCCGGTCGGCTCAAATCACCACGAAGTGGGCATTACTTAATGCCTATGGGGTGCAGGCGTCAAGCTGGCCAAGCCCTGTAGCCGTAAGTCAGGGCTTTTCGCCGCGCCCCCGCCGACCTATAACGGGCGACAGGGTGCAAAGGCTTACTATGACAAAATCGGCGGACGATCTTTTCCCGAACCATGACGGGCTCGAAATTCGGCGCGGGCCGGGGCAGCTGCACGCCACCGGCATTCTGCCCGCCCACGGCATCGAAACCCTGATCCGTGAACAAGAAATCTGGGGTCTGAAGGAACTGGATGCCAACCAGATCCAGCCCGCCTCCCTCGATTTGCGGCTGGGGCCGCAAGCCTACCGGCTGCGCGCGAGCTTTCTGCCAGGGCCGACGCGCGGTGTCATGGAATGTGTAGAGGAGCTGACGCTTCACAAAATCGACCTTACCGGCGGCGCGGTTCTCGAAACCGGTTGCGTCTATCTGGTGCCGCTGGTCGAGGCGTTGGCTCTGTCGGAGCGCACGTCTGCGTCCGCTAATCCGAAAAGCTCAACCGGCAGGCTTGATGTCTTCACGCGCCTCATCACCGATTTTGGCACCGAATTCGATCAGGTGGTTGCGGGCTACAAGGGCCACCTCTATCTCGAAATCTCGCCGCGCACTTTCCCCATTCTCGTCCGCCCGGGCTCGCGACTGGCGCAAATTCGTTTTCGTCGCGGCTCGCACACAAGTTCTGATGCCGAGATGCAACGTCTGCATGACGATATCAAACTCGTCGATGGTGACGCTGACATTGACGGCGGTATCGCTCTTACGGTCAATCTCACGCCAGACAAAGAGCATGACATTGTCGGCTACCGCGCCAAGCGTCATTCCGGTGTGATCGACGTCGATAAAATCGGCGCCTATGACGTTCTGGATTTCTGGGACCCGGTAAAAGTGCGCCCCGGCAAGGGGCTGATTCTGGACCCGGATGAATTTTACATTCTCGCGTCGCGCGAAGCTTTACACATTCCGGCAACACATGCGGCCGAGATGGTGGCATACAATCCGCTTGTCGGCGAGTTTCGCGTGCATTACGCGGGTTTCTTCGATCCGGGCTTTGGCGCGCGTGAAGCGGGCGGCGCGGGTAGTCGCATTGTGCTTGAAGTCCGCAGCCACGAAGTCCCTTTCATTCTCGAGCATGGTCAGATTATTGGACGTTTTGTGCTGGAGCGCCTCACTGATCGTCCCGCTGTTCTTTATGGTGCGGGGCTTGGTTCGAATTACCAGCGGCAGGGCTTGAAACTTTCCAAACATTTTAAAGCGCTCTGAAACATGGCAAGAAAGCGCCCCCTCGCATTGCGCATTCTGCTATGGGCACTCGCCTTTCTTGCGCTGGTCGCCTGCAATGAGGTGGGCGGTTATATCTGCGATCGGTTTGGGCTGCCTGTACCGGGCACGGTGATAGGGTTGTTGATTATGCTCGCGGTACTTGCCGTGCTGCGCCGCGTGCCGGAAGGCCTCAACGAGGTCGCGGTTTATCTGCTCAGCCATCTCAATCTGTTCTATGTGCCGGCAGGCGTCGGCGTGCTTGGCTATGTGGCGCTGGTGGCGCGCGATTTCTGGCCGATAGTAATTACGCTTTTTGTCAGCACCTTTCTGGCGACCATTGCAGGCGGATTGGCTTTCCAGTTTGTGGCGCGCGCGACCGACAAAAGAGAGGCCGATAAATGAGTGACATCGGCGGCGATTTTATTTTCAGGGGCATGGCGGAAGCATTGGGTTGGCTCACGCTCACCATCGTTCTTTATATCGCGGCGCGCCGTGTGCAGAGTGCCGCGAAGGGCAATCCGCTGGCAAATTCCGTGTTGTTGGCCGCAGTGCCGATCATGATGATATTGACGGTTGCCGATGTGCCGGTCTCGCAATATCAGGAGGGTGGCATTGTCCTCCTGTGGATTTTGGGTCCGGCGACCGTGGCGCTTGCTGTGCCCTTCTTCATCAATTTTATCCATGTGCGTGCCGCGTGGAAGCCGATGGCGGTGGCGCTGCTGGTAGGTTCGGTTGTTGCCGTTATCTCTTCTGTCCTCATCGGTCACCTGCTCGGTGCAAGTATCGAAACGGTGCGCTCGCTTGCTCCCAAGACCGTGACGACACCGATTGCTATGGGCATTTCGGAGGAGATCGGTGGCATCCCTGAACTTACAGCGGCCTTTGTAATCTTTACCGGCATCATCGGTGCGGTGGCGGCTTCTGCCGTATTCAAACTAGTCGGCGTCAGTGATGCACGTGCCCGCGGCTTCGGCATGGGTGTTGCGGCAGGCGGCATAGGCACGGCGCGCGCCTTTCAGGAAAGCCTTATCGCGGGCACATTTTCGGGTGTCGGCATGACGCTTAACGGCATCATTACGGCCATCTTGCTGCCGTTGCTGTGGCTAGCTTTTAGCTGATGTTTACGAGCGGTGTACGCTGCCGGTGAGCGTCGCTATGGGATGCATCAGAGTCAGCCTTATGCGCGACAGGAAATGCCACAGACGTCGCATCCATTTGCCGTGTGAGGTCGTACGGAATGTGCGCGCGACCGGTTGAGCAAAGCGCGCACCATTCCAAGGCACCCGGATAATGTCCGGCACCTGATGCGGGCCTTCGTCATTGGCCTGCTTGATGATCAACGAGCCGTCGAAACCGAAGAAATAGCGTGTGCCGAAGACGAGCGAGACATCAGTGAGATCAAGGATCGGCAGCGGCTGATCGGGCAGGCGTAAATCGACAAAGATCATGTTGCAGGCGGTTGTTGCCACCAGCCCATAGCCTTGCGAGCGGGCAAATTCATATGTCGAGCGCGCAGAGTTGCCTTTGAATTCTCCTTCCGGATTTTCAAAGAACACGTCGATCGGAATGGTTGGATTGATCTCGATGATGACGACCTTGGGTCGGAACGCTTTCACCGATTTCCAGATCGCAAGATCATCTGAGTCAATGTCGATGGAAAGAAGGTCGAGGTTCGTCAGCGTGCCATCGCGATAGAGTTTGCTGTCGGTGAGGATATTGTCGAGCGTACCGGCTCCCGAACGCATGACCCAGGCTTGGATATTCTCGACATTGGGTCGGTCCGCATTGCGCTTGAGATCTTCGACACGGGCTGCTTCGCCTTCAATATACCAGCCGCCCCAGCCCTTTTTGTAGAAGGCGAAAGTGTTCGACAAGTGCTTGCCGTCCCATGCACCAAATTCGCAGAATGTGCCTTGATCGACGCCGAGGTGGTCAAATATTTCGGTCAGGATGCCGTCTTCGCCAGCCTGACTATAGGCGTTTGTTCGGAACTGACCCAGAGGAAGCGATGTATTCGTCATGACGTGCACCCGTTAGATATTAACTGAAGGACGCGACATCAATCGGCTGCCTCCCCACCCATTGGAGGCAGCATAGCCACCCTAGTCAGAAAATAATACTGGGGAACCAAGTGGTCGATCACACCCAGCGGGCTTGCGTGGGGCGGGCCTGACGCGATATTAAGACGCTCAGGCGGGTGTAGCTCAATGGTAGAGCTTTTGCTTCCCAAGCAAGTGACGAGGGTTCGATTCCCTTCACCCGCTCCAATTCCTTTCGTAAGCAATTAGGTAGATTGTCATGCAGCACCAGATGAGTGAAGGCGCGCTGCTCGACGCCAATGGCGCGTTGGCAGAACGTGGATACGCCACTTCCGAAGTAAAGCGCTACCAACGTGCGGCCATCAAGGCACCGTGGTATCGCATCAAGGAGTGGGATTATTACTGTGTACTGACCGAAGACTTCGGCATCGCACTGACCATCGCCGACAATTCCTACATGGGCTTGCTCTCGGCTTCTTGGCTCGATTTTAAAACACAGCAGCAATTCACCCAAGGTCCGATGATCTCTTTCCCGCGCGGGCGCATGGGAATGCCGGAGAGTGCGGACACAGGCGACATCGACGTCGCGCATGAAGGTGCAACGCTCGCCTTCCATCACGTGCCGGGTGGGCGCGTTTTGTTGGTCGATTATCCTGCTTTTGCCGGTGGGCGGGGTCTTCAGGGCGAGTTATTTCTCGCGCAGCCGGAAATGGACCGGATGGTCATTGCGACGCCTTTCGCCTCAGCGCCGCGCGCCTTTTATTATAATCAGAAAATCAACTGCATGCCGGCAACGGGTCGCATCACTTTTGACGGCAAACCGCACGAGTTTGCGCCCGACCGCGCATTCGGCCTGCTTGACTGGGGGCGCGGTGTTTGGACCTATGACAATACTTGGTACTGGGGATCGGCGTCGGGTCTTGTCGATGGGGTCAGCTTTGGCTTCAACATCGGCTATGGCTTTGGCGATACGGCGGCGGCGACGGAGAACATGGTTTTCTATGATGGCCGTGCGCATAAGCTCGACCGCATCGACTGGAAAATTCCCGCATCCGGTTTCGACAATGCGCCATGGCAGTTCACAAGCAATGACGGGCGCTTTGAGACGAGCTTTGAACCGGTCATTGACCGTGCGGCAACCTTCGACATCAAGGTATTGCGTTCGATTCAGCATCAAGTCTTCGGGCATTTCACGGGCTTTGTGGTTCTTGATGATGGTCGTAAACTCAAGTTCAAGCGCTTTCAGGGCTTTGCCGAAGAAGTGCAGAACCGCTGGTAGTTTTTTATTCGTCTGAGGCCCCATGCCCACTTCGCTTTATACGTTCTTCCAGACAGCTTTCCCCGACGATCATCGCCGTGTTGCTCTTGAAGCCCCCGATCGTGAAGGCATGGGCAAGGCCGTGCGTGCCAGTTGGACCTATGGCGAGCTTGAAAGCATAGTCGCGCGATATGCGAGTCTGATGAGCGAGTTGACGCTGCGTCGTGGTGACCGCGTGGCCGTGCAGGTTGAGAAATCACCGGAGGCGCTTTTTCTCTATCTGGCTTGCCTACGCGGTGGTTTCGTATTTTTGCCGATGAACACGGCCTATCGCATGGATGAGGTCGATTATTTGATCGGTAACGCTGAACCATCGCTCATGGTTTGCGAGCCGGAACGCGAAGCCGAGATGGTGGAAATCGCGCGCCGCTATGGCCGCATGCAGGTGCTGACGCTCGATGTGCTCGGGCGTGGCAGCTTTGCCAAGGCTGCGGCCAATGTTCGCAACGCGCAGCCACCGGTCGATTGCGCCTCGAAGGACCTAGCTGCCATTCTCTACACCTCCGGTACCACCGGTAAACCCAAGGGCGCGATGTTGAGCCACGGGAACCTGGCCGCCAATGGTTTGGCATTGCGTGAAGCCTGGGCATTCAGCGACAGTGATGTGTTGCTGCACGCCCTACCGATTTTTCATGCGCATGGATTGTTTGTTGCGTGCCACACCGCGTTGTTGTCCGGCACGCGTATGATCTGGTTGACGAAGTTCGATGCCAAACAAGTGATGCAGCACCTGCCGCGCGCGACCGTCTTCATGGGTGTGCCGACTTTCTATACCCGTCTTCTCGACGAACCAGCCTTTGATAAAGCGCTTGTCACCCATATGCGTCTATTTACCAGTGGCTCGGCTCCTTTGCTCGCCGAAACTTTCGACGAATTTCGTTCGCGCACAGGACTTGCCATTCTCGAACGCTACGGCATGACCGAAACTGGTATGAACACGTCAAACCCCTATGAGGGTGAACGTCGCGCCGGCACCGTGGGATTTCCGCTGCCGGGCACTGAAGCGCGCGTCATGGCAGGTGATGCAACCGAGTGCGCCACAGGCGAGATTGGCGACTTGCAGGTGCGCGGTCAGAACGTGTTCAGCGGGTATTGGCGTATGCCGGAAAAGACGGCGGAAGAATTCGCCGAAGGTGGCTGGTTCAAAACAGGCGACGTCGCGCTCGTTGATCCTGAGGGTTATGTGCATCTTGTAGGTCGTGCCAAAGATCTGATCATTTCCGGTGGATACAATGTCTATCCAAAGGAAATCGAAGAGCTGGTCGACGATATGCCGGAAGTGCTGGAAAGCGCTATCGTCGGAGTGCCGCACCGTGATTTCGGTGAGGCGGGGGTTGCTGTCGTGGTGCTGAACGAAGGCGCGTCGCTGGATGAGGTGACACTGATCGGGCGGCTCAAGGAAAAAATAGCTAACTACAAAGTGCCCAAGCGCGTCGCGATTGTTGAAACATTGCCGCGCAACACCATGGGCAAAGTGCAAAAAAACTTACTGCGCGAAACTTACCGCGACGCCTGCAAATAACAGGCGTTAGTCCAGTACGACCGGATTGCTTAATTGGCGTCGGTCGCCGCGTTCAGTAGTGCGGCGTTCAACAGCAGCGCCCTCTTCGCTACGCCGGCGTCGGTCGGGCCCGACATAGGCTGAGCTTTCGACAAATTCCCGGGGCTTTTGCACCGTCGTCTCTAGCCTTGCGCGTAACTGCAGGGCGGTAAATGGCTTCAGCATGATTTCGCTGGCACCAGCGTCGCGGGCCGCGAGAATGCGCTCGCGCTCGGCGCGGGCGGTCACAAACATTACCGGCACAGCGTGGGGCAGCTTCTGCGAACCTTTACGCAACAGATTGAGAAATTTGACACCGTCGACCGGCATGAGATCGTCAACGATGACGAGGTCAATCGGCTCGGTCATCAGCGCTTCAATGGAAACTTTGACATTGCGTCCGTGCACGACATTGCGAATGCCGAGACCTTCCAGAACCTGACGGAAAATGGCAAACATTGGCAGATTCTCGACGATGACCAATGTGTTCAATACACGGAGTTGGTCTGGCCCGAGTTCTGTGAGTGTTGCGCTTTCGTCTGTCGGATGTGTTCCCATGACCGTCGCCTTACTGAAGTAAGAATTTCAGTATTGTCGAACTCGGGTAACAAATTCGTTAGGAAAGACGGTTGAAATTTCCTTAACGGATTGTAGTCAGGCCTTTTGATCGGACTGACGGCGGTGTTCAGGCGCCTCTTTCTCGCGCCGACGGCGATCCGGACCGGCAAAATGTTCGGTCTCAATCAGCTCGCGCGGTCGTGACAACACGGATTCGATGCGTGCGATCATCTGAGCGGCGGAAAAGGGTTTTGATAGAATCTCGGTCACGCCGGCGTCGCGCGCGTCAACGATTGCGGATTTGTTCAGGATTGAGGTGAGCAGGATCACAGGAATGCGGCGAGCGGAATTGGACTTCGATTTACGCAATTCCTTGACGACGCTCAGTCCATCCATTGGAGGCGCCAGGTCATCAATCAGGACAAGATCGATGGCTTGCGAATTCATGATATCGAGTGCATCGGTGCCGTTGCGCGCTTCAAAGATGCGACCAAAGCCGAGAGATTTGAGAATGCCGCACACGAGGCTTGCCATGTGGCTCGCGTCTTCGACGACCATGACATTGAGGCGCGAGTAAGTCTTCTTGTCCAAAAGATTGGCAACGGGTTTGGGAAGCTTTCCGGGCGGGTTCATGGGAATGTCTCACGAGGGACTAGTCGAATGTTACTCAGCATGACGTGAAGACATTATTGATTAGTTACCGGAAAATCTCGGTTTTTCGCCGTTTCATTGGTAATTTCTTTTAATGCGGCGGCGTGCCGCGGGGCCCAATGGCGGGACAATCCATGGTCCGTTTTTTCCCAATGGAAAGGGCGAGAAACAAGTTGTGCGAGGGCCCTGTAGCTCCCGAAGGAGATCAACAACCAATAGGCGGGCATGGCGAGCGCGGACAAAATCAACGGTCGTAGTCCGCGCTTTGCCGCTGCGGTCATGCCCGCGAGGATCGAAATGCTGTAGCCGGTCGAGAGCAGGAGCATGTTGGCAACGGCAATGGCGTTTGCTTGTGCGTCTCCGCCGGGTAGTGGAAATGCCTTTCCATAGGCAAGAGTGGCCGTTACCAAAGCTGAAAGGAAGAATAGCGGGTGGACAAGATTTGAAATTGAAAATCCGCCGATGATGATCTGGAACCCGAGAAATCCGCGCAAGCCCAGTGCTTTGTACAATTTAATGGGGTGACGCATCCGCACCAGATAGGTTTGCATCCAGCCTTTGGTCCATCGAGAGCGCTGCCGCATCCAATTATCTATCCGGCAGTTGGCTTCCTCGTAGGTCGTAGAATTGATAAGGCCGGTTTTGTAACCCAACATCGCCAATCGCATGCCAAGATCAGCGTCCTCAGTCACATTGAACGGGTCCCAAGCGCCCACTTTGCGTAAGGCACTGGTGCGGAAATGTGTTGATGTGCCACCAAGTGGAATGGGAAACCCGAGGCGCTCGAATGCCGGAAGAAGGAGATCAAAGTATGCGGCATATTCGAGCGTGAACTGACGCGTCAGCCAGTTCTCGAATTGATTGTAATAGTTCAGACGGGCTTGAACACAGGCGAGTTTTTCGTCGCCTGCGCGAAATGCGGAAATCGCGCAGCGCAATTGTTCAGGCTCGGGTAAATCTTCAGCGTCGAAGACGACAAGATACTCGCCGCGTGCAAATGAAAGCGCGAAATTGCAGGCCTTGGGTTTGGTCAGTGGGAAACTGAATGGAACAAGGATGAACTCAACATTGTCCGCCAAGTTGAGCGATTTGGCGGCGGCAATTGTCTCTGCGTCTGTCTCTTCGAAAATCAACAGTATCTGAAGCTTTGCTGCGGGATAGTCGAGCTTGCTCAGTGAAGCTGCCAGGATAGGCAGCACGGATGCTTCACGAAAGAGAGGCACGAGGATGGAATATGTTGGCAGATCCGTGTCCTTGACGCGTGTACTCGCATCTGTATCCGCATTTTCTGTATTTGTTCGTCGTTCAAGTCCGACGCTGATCGAAAATAGCTTGAGGGCGGCGATAGTGAAAAATCCCACCGCAAAAGTAAGATTCATTGCGACCAGAAATGCGCGCGGGGCTTCATATGCGAAATACGCCAAAAGCAAAATGGCAACGGGGATGAACCAGGCTTGCGAAACGGATAGCCGGTTTTGCGCTGAATTTTCAGGTGACGTATTCGCCAGTTCCAGGCGTGCTCGCTCGCCAAGTTCGAGCAGGAAGCGACCCTGAATAGCTTGGCGTATGGCAAGCGCACTCGCGAAATAAATGCGACATGGCCGACCCTCCAGCTCTTCGACTGCTGCGCGAACGCGGAATGGATCGGCGGCGACATAGACCGGCTCTCTATTCTTCCATCGCCACGCGATACAGTTGTGCCTGATGTAAAAATCAAGATCCGATGTGTAGCAGAGCGTCGGGTCTATCGGTTGCGCGCGGAGGTCGATATAGGGAACGCCCGTTTGGAGGCTGAGCAACTGTGCGAGATCGGTTGCACGCAAATGGCCAGCACCAACCATTAACTCACCGATGCGGGTGTTTTGACCAATTTGCTGCAGCAACAACGTGTCGAGCGTTGACTTGTCAATCAGGCCCGCTCCAACAGCGAGTTCGCCAAGATATTTACGCCGGTTGCCGACGGCGTCTACGTGTGGCTTTTTCGGCGCGAGGTTGGCCTCAGCGCGGCTGTCGGCCCATTTGAACTCGGATTTTACCACATGGAAGCCTCCGGCAGCAGAATCCAATCCAGGCGTTATATACGTCGCCGGTTGCCACTCTCTTTTGACCACTTTGAATTCCCCTAAAAGGTCATTCGCACGCGATACGCAACAGTCAGAATACGGATTAAGGATCCAAAGGTAGTTTCAATATTTCACCCAAGGAATAATCCGAAAGTCTAGGGTGCGCATTTTTTTGGGCACGGGAATTGCTTTTCTGTGGATGAATCTCATGTGCCCGCGAATTGCGTCTATCTGTGGGACGGCGATGATGGGTGAATGTCTCGTTTTTGAACGAACCGTCCGGTTTGTTCAAATTTAAGTGTGTTAATAGGCTAAAAATGCGGAGTGCATCGTACCGGTACGCGAGCCTCTGAAGCCGGAAAGTTAAGATGCGCGTTCTGCTCTTCGTCAATTTGCTGGCCATCGTCGTCATCGCGGGTGCATTAGCACGCATTTACGAAGGCACGCGCCTGCCGTGGGCGCATGATCAGATAAGGCTGGATGTGTCGGACTTGAGCCAGCTGAATACAGACGCACTGCCATCTGTCTCTGTCCCCTTAACGCCCAACCCAAATCCACATCGTGGCGATGAGGTGACCAGCACCGAAGAGCTTCCCGCAGTGCTGATGGTGGCGACGGAAGGGGCTTACCCGCCGTTCAATGGTCGTGATGCCGGAGGTGAGCTAAACGGCTACGACATCGATATTGCGCGCGCGCTTTGCGAGCGGATTAAGCGCACCTGCAAATTTGTGACATACAAATGGCAGGAATTGCTGCCGGTGTTGAAACGCGGTGAGGTAGATGTCGTCATCGCATCCATGCTGGTGCCCGCTGTGCCGGACAATGGAAAAATTGTTTTCTCTGATCCCTACTACAAGACACCAGGACATTTCGCGGCACGTCGCGACGCTCAATTGGGCATCGGTGGTGTCACATCATCGAACATGCAATCCATCGCCGTTCAGGCAGGCAGCACGCATGAAGCATTCCTTAAGGTGCGTTTCCCCGATGCAAAGCTGCTGACGGTCAAGACGCTCGAGGAGGCGGAAGCGGCGCTTGTGGACCGGCATGCGGCCTTGCTCTTCGGCGATCGCAACGCATTGCTCAACTGGATGTTGCGCGGTGGCGGCGACGGTTGCTGTCGGATGGTTGGCGGTGATTATGATGATCCTGTTTATTTTGCCCGTGGCGCGGGCGTGGCGATGCGGAGCGACCAGCCGGGTTTGCGCATGAAGATCAATCAGGCGATCAGCGATATGGCCAATGACGGAACCGAGACACGCATCGCGCGGGCCTATTTCGGGCAAAGCATCCGCTAGGGCCCCGCTTCAATTTTTCGACGGCACCATAAGATCACGCGGACGACCGAAAAAAAGCGTCTCCGCCTGACCGTCCGCAATGTCCCGCCAGCTCATGGCATCGGGAAATTCAAACACGATAAAACCGCCCGTCGGCACGCCATTGGCGACCCGCAAGGCGACTTCGTCCTCGGGGTCACGTGCGAGCGCCATGGCAAGCAGCACGAGACCGGGATTATGCGCCACCACCAGTAGCGTTGTGGCGTCGTCCGGCGCGCCGTGAATAAGTGCCAGCAGTGCATCAGGCATGGCGTGGTAGAGCGCATCGACATAGGTGACCGGTACATCGCCAAGCGACGCCGCTAGCGGCGCACATGTTTGTGAGGCGCGCCTTGCTGTCGAGCACAGAACGTGGTCAGGCCGATAGGGCGATTGCGCAATATAATCCGCCATGAAGTCTGCTGCGATTTCGCCGCGTGCGTTCAGCGGGCGCGAAAAATCATCACTCGCCGGGTCGCTCCAGTCGGATTTGGCATGACGCAACAGGCAGAGTCGTTTCATGGTTTCGACACTCCGCTCGGCTCAGGCCGCAAACTGGTCTTCAAGAAAGGCAAAATGAGACTCCAGATAAACCGAGTAGGTTTTACATCGTCATGCCCGCCAAGGCCAATGCGTATCGAAGCCAATGCAGGTCTGTCCAGTTGACGAAAGGTGCCGAACAACCGGTCCCATAACGACAGATTAAAGCCGAAATTCCGGTTCTGTGCATCAGGCTCAACCGAGTGATGAACCCTGTGCATGTCGGGGGTAACAATAAAGCGCACCAGCAACCGATTTACCGTCGCGCCAAGCTGAAGATTTGCATGATTGAACATGGCGCTGGCATTGAGCAGAATTTCAAAACCGAGAACAGCAACCGGCGGTATGCCAAATGCGACGACCGCCGCAATTTTGACGATCATGCTTATAAAGATTTCAAGCGGATGGAACCGCAACGCCGTTGTAACGTCGAGAGCGGGGTCCGCGTGATGTACTTTATGCAGCCGCCAGAATAGCCCTATGCGATGAAAGGCGACGTGCTGGCCGTAGATCAGTAGATCGAGCCCCGCAAGGGATAGCAGCAAGGAGAGCCACAGCGGCACAGAATAGTAGTTGAAGAGACCCACGCCTGAATCCTGCGCCCAGATGGCGGTGCCAACGGCGGCCACGGGCAATGCGACCCGCAGCAACAGTGTGGCGGCAACCGTAAGCCCTAGATTTGTGCGCCAGCGCGCCAGACGCGGCGGCAAGCGACACACGGGCCGGAAGTGTTCGCTCAACGCCATCAGGGTAAAGACCAAGGCGAAGGTGCCGAGGCGGATCCAAGGTTCTGCCCAAATCAAGGCGGCGCTCATGGTCGATCCAGTTCAAAGACGGGTGGGGTGGGTGAGGCGGAGATCGGGCGAATGGGCAGTTTAGCAACGGGTGGCAACGCGTCAAACAGGTCATTGACCGTCAACTGATATGCGGACCCTGCGGCAAACACGCAACATCATTCGGCGCGCGAATTCGGTTAGACTGGCATGAGAAATTGCCCCGATCAGGCCGGAGCGTCCCCTATGGCTATTTGCATGAGCCAGAAATTCACATCGCGTCGATTTGCACCTATGGCTGCGGCGATGCTTGCTATGGCGGGCGCTCTGCTCGCACCAGTTTGCGTATTTGCCGCTGAACCGCTCGGTGATGAAACCTTTGAAGGCGGTTTTTCTTGCCTGGCGCCTTCAGGCCCGAAGGATCTGGGGCCAATCATTTGCCAAAGCGTCATTAACCCGTCGCTATCGAGTTTCGATTTTTCGCTCTTTTGGCATGGTGGCGAGGCGGCAGGTACGCGGATTCTCGACCGCATTGATATTCGCGCCAAGGGCGAAGTAAGTCCGTTTCAGAGCCTCTCGCCCGTTGAGTCCAACGTACCGGTCACCATTGCAAACAACGGGTTTGAGGTGATTGATCTCAATTTCGACGGCTTCCTCGACATGCGCGTCATCCGCTTTTTGCCCGCGGGGCCCAACACGCCTTATCAGAACTGGTTGTGGTCGCCGGAAGAGGCAAAGTTTATCGTCAATCCGGCGCTTGATGAAATCACCTCGCCGCAATTCGATGCCGATGCGCAGGAGATCACCAGCGACTGGCGCTCCAGTGCGTCGGAACATGGCAGCGATATCTATACTTATGACGGCGATACGCCTGTGCTGATCCATCGCGAAACCGACACGATGGGCGCTGGCGGTACATGTGCGCGCACATTTTATGATCGCATTGAGGATGAATTGCGCAAGACTGGCGACGGGACCTGCGAAAATCAGGCTGAGTAGTTCAATCGCTCAGAGCGACATGTGACGGGCGCGCGCGCCGCGTTCGATGGCGGCAGCCACAAGCTTGTCGAGGCCCAACGCATCACGCAACAATTGCAACAGACGCACTTCTTCCTGCCCGACGGTGAGGTCGGCTGAAGCGACTTCGACAGCTACCGCATAGCCCGTTTCACGCAGGTGCGGCGGCAACGCGTCGCTGACAAGACCGAAGACAGCATCAAGGCCGCCGTCCTCTTGCAGGATCGCGGCGCATTCCTTGGCAACAGAAATGAGCCTTGATGGTTCGAATTTTTTGAACGCAGGTAAGTGTTTGACGATGTCACCGATAGTGCGCAATTCGCTGTCGCTCATGGCGCTGTCCACAGCGCTCATGGTGACCATGACATAGATAAGGGCGGTTTCGGGCGCGATCGTTGACATAGGAAGTCCTCGGGCAAAGGCAAGTAATCTGAAGGCGGCTGACCTTAGAGCTTGGGCGGCGGGGCGGCAAGGGCAGGTGCTACAGGGGTGCTCAGGAATTCCCGCGCGCCGACAATGGCTTCCGCAAGCCCCACGCGTTCGACCACGACGCCGGCCGGAAATGCCGACGTTAGCCGCGTCGGCAGGCGGGCATCGAGCATGACGAATACTCCCTTGTCCGTCTGGCTGCGGATAAGGCGGCCAAAGGCCTGCTTCAGCCGCAACCGCGTCAGCATATCATCGTAGCGTGCACCGCCGAACTGTGCACGCCGCGCTTTGTGCAATATGTCTGGGCGCGGCCAGGGCGTGCGGTCAAAGACAATCATACGCAGCGATGCGCCGGGCACATCGACCCCGTCGCGCACTGCATCGGTGCCGAGGAGGCATGCGTTTTGCTCGGCGCGGAAAATATCAACGAGCGTGCTCGTATCAAGCGCATCGACGTGTTGTGCGTAGAGCGACAAGCCCGCTTGCTCCAACGGGCCGATGATGCGTTCATGCACAGCGCGCAAACGATGGATCGCTGTGAATAGTCCGAGCGCACCGCCGCCTGCGGCCAAAAACAATTCGCGCGTGGCGCTGGCGATCTGTTGCACGTCTCCGGCTTTAACGTCGCGCACCACGAAAATGCGCGCCTGCGCGGCATAGTCAAATGGCGAAAGCATGAAAGCGCGCCGGGCCGGTGTGGCGAGATGCACAACGCCGGTGCGGATTTCAGCCGACTGCCAGCTTTCGTCATCCGTTTCATCATCGGGCAAGCGATCGCGTAAAGTGGCCGAAGTGATGACGACACCATGCGCGGGCTCGAGAACACTTTGCGCGAAAGGTTCGCTCGGATCGCGCCAATGGCGGTGCATCCCGACGTCAATGTCGCGGCCCGCGATGCGCTCGATGGCAAACCAATCGACGAAGATCTCCGGTGTTGGTCGCCCGACGGCATTTAGCATGGCGCGCCAAGAAGGGATCAGCAATTTTGCACGTCGCTCAAGCCCGCGGGCCGCGGCGTCCATGCGCGTACGCGTAGCGCTGTCGAGATCTTCCGATTGTTTGTCGAGTTTGTTGCGCAAACCATCGGCGATGCGAAGCAGAGGTGTCGCGAGCTTTCCTAACATTTGATCAAACGCGCGTGCTGCCAGCTCAAGATCGTCGATTAACGGCACAACGTCGGCTTCGAGCGAAAAAGGTGTGTCAGCATTGTCGCTGCGTGCATGGACCTGTTGGCTCACAAGCGCCAGAAATGCCTCCGCCTCGCGCCGTGGTGTGCCTTCGTTGAGCCTTGCGCCCCAACCGGTCGACGGCAACGCTGCGGCGGCAGATACGGCGGCGGCCAGTGCTTCCTCGCTTGCCGTATCGCCGCTCACAAGATCGCCGATCCGGTCTTCAAGGCCCCGCCCGCGTCTTCCGCGTGCGCCTTCCGGCCCCCTGATCCAGCGTCGGAGTTCGGCTGTTTCAAGCGCCGAAAGATGCGTCGAGAAGGCACCGTCAGCGGCATCGAAAATGTGATGACCCTCGTCGAAGACAAAGCGCGAGCGTGCCTCGCGACCGCTTGGCTCTTCGTCTTCCGCATTGCCCGCCGCCTCGACAGGCACAGCATTGGCGCGTGGCGCTATGATGGCAACCGCCTGATCAAGCGCAGCTTGGCGCATGACGAGCGCGTGGTTGGCGACGACAATGTCGGCGCGCCTTGCCTTGCGGATGGCTTTTTCGATGAAGCACTTTTTGAAATGTGCGCATGCCGTGTAGATACATTCGCCGCGCCGGTCGGTGAGTGCGCCACGCGGCTCGCTCGTCAGCCGTTGCGTGAGCCAGGCAGGAAAATCGCCGCCGACCATGTCGCCGTCGCGGCTGACACGCGCCCAGCGCGCCACAAGGCCGATGGTGACGGCATTGCCGGTCGTTGCCGCGCGGATGGCCATCTCCTCGAAGTTCAACAGGCAGAGATAATTCTCACGCCCTTTGCGGATGACCGCCTTCTCGCGCTTTTCATCGGGATCGGGGTAGAGGCGCGACAATTCCTGATCGAGCTGGCGCTGCAGGTTCTTGGTGTAGGTCGAGAGCCAGACCGTGCCTTTGTTGCGCTGCGCCCAGAGACTGGCGGGCGCGATATAGCCGAGCGTCTTGCCGATGCCGGTGCCGGCTTCCGCGATCACGATATTGGGCGCACCCGCCGCGTCGCGGGCGTTGAAGGCCCGCGCTGTGGCAGCGGCAAAATCGGATTGGCCCAAACGTTGTTCAGCGTCTGGCCCGACGAGTTCTGCAAGTCTTGCGCGGGCTTCCTCTTCGCTCACCGGCAGCGAGCCGGGTGCCGGGCGCGGCGCTTCGTCTTCCCATTCGAGCAAATCGTTCCATACATCAAAGCCGCGCCCGATGGGTGGGCGTCCGTCGCGGGCAATGACATCGCCGAGGGCGGCCTTCACACTCGGGCCCCAAGCCCAGCCGCCCTCGGCCATACGATAGGCGATGCGTCCGGCGGCGCTGCGATCTGGGTAATGCGGCGAACGCAGAGTGGTCAGAAGGCGGTGCGTCGCTTCGCGCAGCATCAGCGCCTGCGCCTCCGGCGTGTGATCAATGGCAAGATTCAATGCGCGCGCAAGCCCGTTGGGCGTCGGCAAGCAAGGGCTTGCCGGGTGCACAAAGGCAAAAAGTTCGAGGAGATCGAGCACCTGCGGGCCGATGGCAAAGGAAGTGGCGCGCGCGGCCTTACGTGCGTCAAGCCCGAGCGCAATCCGGCGCGCGGTGAAGCCCCCGTGGACGGTCAGCACCGAGCCGCGCGCCAGAAGGTCGAGCGCCGCATCGGCGGGCAATTCGTCAATTTCACCTTCGCTGCTCACCGCAATGGCGCCCCAGCCAATTGGCTCATCAAGGTGCGCGGGCACGAGAGCTGCCACATCAGGCAGCAGGGTGCTGGTCCCAGATATTACCTGTCCGGGAGCCTCGTCGGGCGAATCGTCATCGGAGTGGTTTGTCATCGCCGCGTAGTATAGCGGGGCGAGCGCGAAAATCTGCCTTTGCTGGCGGCTTAGGGCTGGTCGGGCAGGCTCATGTTGAGGCCCGGATAGGTGCGGGCGAGTTGGCCCCATGTTTCTGTAATGCGCTGTCGCAGGCGTTGTACTTCGTCGGCGCGCGCTTCAACCGCAACAAGTTCGATACTGCGGGCAGCCTCGGCAATGGCGACAAGGCCGATGGCATCTGCGGCGGCCTGAAGCGTGCGGGCCTGATCAGCGAGGTTTTCGTGATCACCCTCGTTTCCAGCCTTCGCGATGCCTTCATAGAGCGAAAGGATATTTGTCAAAGCGTCGACCATGCGGTCGCTGGCGTCGTCCGGCCCCATATCGCGTTCGAGTTCATAGAGATAGTCATGGTCGATGAGGCGGCTTGTGGTGCGCTGCAGGGTAGCGTGTGGTCCGCTTGCGGCTTTGTCGGCGGCGCGTGATAACGGTCGGGTCACGGGCATTTCGACAGGCAACAGGAACCAAAACGTGCTGCCTTGGCCTGAGGCACTGTCCACTTCGATCTCTCCACCCATCAGACGCACGAGACGGTCTGCGACGGCAAGACCGAGCCCCATGCCTCCGCTGCCGCTTGTCTGACTTCCCGCGCCACCTTTGGCAAAGCCGTCAAACAGACGTGTGCGGGCATCCGTCGTGAGGCCGATGCCGGTATCAATGACGGAAAAGCGCATGGTCGGCACATCATGCTCGTCGGCGACCATCTGCACGCGAAATATGACGCCACCGGTTTCTGTGAACTTGATACCGTTGGAAATGAGATTAACCAGCACCTGACGCAGGCGGTCGCTGTCGGCCACCATGCTGGAGACAGTGCCCGGCGCCACGTCGAGTTCGAGCGAGAGGCGGCGGCTCGCTGCCAGAGGGCGCATTTCGCGCACAATGCTTTTGGCAAGATCAATAGGATCAAAACGCTCAGGTCGCAATTCCAGCGTCTGCGCTTCCATCTGCGAGAAGTCGATCATATCGCCGAACAGGCGGCTGAGCTTCTTGCTCGAAAAACTCATCGCGTCAGCAAGATTGCGCTGAATGTCGGACAGAGGTTCGTCGTGAAGCTGGCGCGCCATCTGTGCGAGATTTTCAAGCGGTGCGCTGACTTCGCGGCCCAGAATGTCGAGGAACTCGCCTTTCGCGCGATTGGCGGCCTTGGCGCGATGTTCAGCCATTTCGGCGTCCGCGCGTTTTTGCTCGGTGGCGGCGTGCGCGCGCGCCATGCGTTCGACGAGATCGGCGTTTTCATAACGTAAGTGGAAGGCCTCGCGGTAAGCACGGCCGATCCGTCGTGTCCAGCCGACGAGCGTCAGCAGGAACAAGAGGCCGAGGGCCACAGTCGCCAGGTTCAGCGGGTCGGGGTCGAGCAGCATTAGCACGACCGTCGGCGTGACGGCCGTAGCGACATAAGTGACAATGGCGGGCGGGAAGGTGGCGCGTGTGATAACGGTGGCAACGCTCAGCGATGCGAGCACCAGCGCATAGAACACGTGCTGCGGAAAGCTCGCGCCAGGTAGCCACAGCAATCCGCCGACGCCCCATGTCAGGCCGCTGAGAAAAGTACCGACGGTGTAGCGTTTAGCCCATTGAAGCGCATTGGGTACAGCATCAGGATCCGCGTTGAATCCCGCACGCACGTAATTGAAATAAAACTGCGCTGTCAGTTGGAGGGCAAAGACAACGGCACCCGCCCAGATGGGTGCTGTCTGCCAGAATACGAGCGTAACCACGATGATGCCGGCAAATAATGACAGGTTGCTCGACTTGCCGAGGTCGATCAGCAACCGCACTTCTTCCGCCGTCACACGTGTCGCAATATTGGGCTTGCGGCGCACCGGTCCGAAGCCGGTATTTTCGCCGGCTTCTGGAGTAATCGGTGACTGCGTAGGTTCGGACATAAAGGGTCTTTTTGTCGTGATGGGTGGATCAGGTATCCACTAGGCGCGAAGGAACGCTGCACAGGCACCAAACTTGGTATCTGTGCCGCGTTGACTGTATTCAGACCCAAGCTTAGGGTCCGGTCTCTTTACAAATCATAAATCAATTGACCTGGGTCTAATTATGTCGTCCGAGCGCCTGAACTCCAATGAATCCGCCCTTTTCGATGCGGCCAAGGTCTCCAAAGCTTGGACGTTCGAAGAAGCGCGAAAATTGGTGGACCGGCTCGAAAAAGAGGGCAATCCAGACCGCGAAATCCTGTTCGAGACGGGTTATGGGCCATCAGGCCTCCCCCACATCGGTACCTTCGGCGAGGTTGCCCGCACGACCATGGTTCGCCGCGCCTTTCAGGTGCTGGCACCGGGTGTCAAAACGCGCCTCCTTTGCTTCTCCGACGATATGGACGGTTTGCGCAAAGTCCCGACCAACGTCCCCAATCAGGAGATGCTGGCGGGTTACATCAACATGCCTTTGACCAAAGTGCCTGACCCCTTCGGCACGCACCCGAGCTTTGGTGCCCACAATAACGCCAAGCTGCGTTCGTTTCTCGACAGCTTTGGCTTTGAGTACGAATTCGCCTCGTCAACCGATTACTACACATCAGGTCGTTTCGACGCGACCCTGCTCAAGGTGCTCGAAAAATTCGACGACATTATGAAGATCATGCTGCCGTCATTGCGTGAAGAACGCCAGCAAACCTACAGCCCCATTTTGCCGGTCAGCCCGCGCACAGGCCATGTGCTGCTCGTGCCGCTGATCGCACGCAATGTCGAAAAGGGCACGGTCACCTACGCCGAACCCGACACGGGCGAGCAAGTCGAAGTGCCCGTCACCGGCGGTCATTGCAAGCTGCAATGGAAGGCAGACTGGGCCATGCGCTGGGCGGCGCTCAAGGTCGATTATGAAATGGCGGGCAAAGATCTGATCGACAGCATCAAGCTCGCGTCAAAAATCTGCCGCGTGCTAGGCGTCAATCCGCCGGAAGGTTTCAACTACGAATTGTTTCTCGACCACGAGGGCAAGAAGATTTCGAAGTCGAAGGGCAACGGCCTTTCGATTGAGGACTGGCTGCGCTATGCGAGCCCGGAAAGCCTGCAACTCTTCATGTATCAGGCCCCGCGCACCGGCAAGCGTTTGCATTTCGATGTGATCCCGAAAAACGTCGACGAATATCTGGCCTTCCTGACGGCATATCCCAAGCAGGAGATGAAGGAACAGCTCGGCAATCCGGTTTGGCACATTCACGGTGGCACACCGCCCACGACCGATCTGCCGATCAGCTTTGCCCTGCTGCTCAATCTCGCAAGCGCCTGTCAGGCCGAGGACAAGTCCGTGCTCTGGGGTTTCATCAAGCGTTATGCGCCGGATGCGACACCTGAAAACTTGCCCAAGCTCGATCTGATGGTCGGTTACGCGGTCAATTATTTCCATGATTTCGTGAAGCCCGCCAAAACCTATCGCGCGGCAAACGACGCGGAGGCGACGGCGCTCGCCGATCTTGCAAGCAAGCTTGAAGTGCTCGGTCACGAGCCGATGACAGCCGAAGAATTGCAGACGCTCGTTTATGACATCGGCAAGGCGCATGGCTTTGAAAACCTGCGCGACTGGTTCCGGGCGCTTTACGAGGTTCTGCTCGGCGAAGCGCAAGGTCCGCGTTTTGGCTCCTTTATCGCCCTTTACGGGATCAAGGAAACCGCAAGCCTCATCCGCCGGGCGCTCAAGGGTGAAGACTTGTCTAAAGCGTAACGAACCTGTGCTTGCGGGGCAGCGCTGTGCTCTGCAATCATGGCGCATGTTTAAGGCATATCGCTTCGTTCAGTTTCTGTTATCGGCTTGTTGCGGTGCCATGTTGTGGTCGGCGGTTGCGGTTGCAGAGCCACCGCAACCCGATCCAGTCCTTGACCCCGCACGCGAAGCATTTGCCGCAGGTGATTTTGCGAAAGCTGCCGACGAGGCGCGCAAAATCGACTCGGCGGTGGCCGCCGCCTTCGCGGCGCGTGCCGCCCTCGCGCAGGGCGACTTTGTGGTGTCGCCGTCTGACCGCCGGGCCGTCTTTATCGCGGCCGAAGAAGACGCGCGCCGTGCGCTGGCGCGCGATCCCGACAGCACGGAGGGGCATTTATGTCTGGCGCTCGCACTCGGATTTCTCGGGCGCATCGACGGCAGCATGACCGCGCATTTTGCGGGTTACGCCACGGAAGCCCGCACGCATATTGATCGCGCAATTGCGCTCGCTCCCGAAAGCGCCTGGGGCCACGCGCTCGACGGCGGATGGAACCTCGAAATCGTGCGCGACGGCGGCATGCTCGGTGAAACGATTTACGGGGCTTCCTTTGAAAAAGGTGTAGCCGCCTACCGCCGCTCCCTCAGGCTCGATCCCGCCAATGCCGCCATCGCCTATCAGTTCGCGCTGCAGCTGCTTGGCGCGGGCGGCGTCATCAACCGCGCCGAGGCCCTCGCTGTTCTCGTCCATGCTTTGCGGCAAGCGCCAACCGATGTCGTTGACACCTACGTCCATCGGCGCATCAAACGTCTGAAACTGACACTCGACATAGACGATGAGCGGGCATTGAAAGAGATATTGCGCGACGGATTGGGCATCGGGTCGGGAACGAGCGATGCCGCGCGGCAAAAACTATTGCCCGGTCGCGCACGCTAGTGCCGCAGGGCCTATTGGCTTGCCCAGACGATGCGCGCCATCCACAAAATTTCTTCAGGCTTCAGTACACGCACTTCAAAAGCGGGGTTGAGCGAATGCAGTTCGATGCGCTTTTCGCTTTGCCGCGCCAGCACTTTAGTCAGCACCTCTCCGGCAACGGTCTTCACCACCACGCGGTCGCCCTTGCGGATTGAAGCGGCAGGCGAAACGACAATCACGTCACCGTCGCGATAGACGGGCGACATGCTGTCGCCGCTCACTTCCAGCGCATAGGCGTTTTCGTCTTTGAGATCAGGCAACCGCACTTCGTTCCAGCTGCCACCGACCGGAAATCCGGCATCGTCGAAATAACTGCCGTTGCCCGCCTGCGCCATGCCGATCAGAGGCACGGGCTGCGTGCGCCCGCCGGCTCCCGTGCCCTCCACCAGTGCCACAAAATCATCAAGCCCCGCGCCGGTGGCATTCAGAATCCGCGCCAGGCTCTCGGTCGAGGGCCAGCGCGGTCGTCCCTCTGCCGTCACACGTTTGGATTTATTGAACGACGTCGGATCAAGGCCTGCAGCTTTGGCAAGGCCCGACACTGACAGGCCGTGCGCCTGCGCCAGCGCATCAATCGCCGACCAGAGCCGTGGATGGGAAAGGTTTGACAATATGTGCCACTCAATAGGTTTAAGTTCCTAGGAATATTAGCATAAATCCGGATGGATGAAAGCACAGAATGACGCGACCCTTCCTTGTTCCCGCCGCGCTGCGCCGCTAAGGTGCGGCCACATCAGGATCAAGCGAAAGACGGGCGGCGATGGCCAGCATTTACAAGATCGTGAGCGCCCCCGAATGGCGCGCGGCCGAGGCGGCAGGGGTGTTTTCTGGCTCCGGCATTGACATCAAAGACGGCTATATCCATTTCTCAACGGCGAACCAGGCGCCCGAAACCGCCGCCAAGCATTTTGTCGGCATGGCTGATCTGGTGCTCGTCGAAGTGAACGCCGATGCCCTCGACATCAAATGGGAAGTCTCGCGCGGCGGCGCCTTGTTCCCTCATCTATATGCGGTCCTGCCCATGAGCGCCGTCCGGCGTGTGGTCGATCTGCCGCTCTGCGCCAGCGGCGAACATCGTTTTCCTGATATGGCAGAGTGAGCGTGATGAACCTCTTTCCTCTGGTGCGCCCCGCCCTTGGCCTCGTCAATCCCGAACGCGCTCATCACCTCACATTATTGGGCCTCAAAATGGGCTTTGGTCCCGCCGACCGTGCGGGTGATCCGGCCTCTCTCGGTATTGATCTGCTGGGCTTACATTTTTCAAATCCGCTGGGCATTGCCGCGGGCTTCGACAAGAACGGCGAAGTGCCGGACGCCATGCTCGCGATGGGCATGGGCTTTGCCGAAGTCGGCACCGTGACCCCGCGCCCGCAGGGTGGTAACCCGCGCCCGCGTATTTTCCGTCTCGCCGCGTATGGCGCGGTTATCAACCGTTTGGGCTTCAACAACGAAGGTCATGCGGCGCTTCACCGTCGCCTTGAGGCGCGCGCCCACCGCGGCGGCATAGTTGGTGTCAATATCGGTGCGAACAAAGACGCAGTTGACCGCATTGCCGATTACGAAGCCGGCATCAAAACCTTTGAAGATGTGGCGAGCTATTTCACGGTCAATATTTCGTCGCCCAACACGCCGGGATTGCGCGCGCTGCAAGGGCGGGGCGAGTTGGAAACGCTGATGACGCGTGTGCTGAAAGCGCGCGCCGGCAATGTGCCGATCTTGCTCAAGATCGCGCCAGATCTCACTGCCGAGGATCGTGCTGACATTGCCGCTGTCGCACTCGATCTGAAACTCGACGGAATAATCGTCTCGAACACGACGATCGAACGCGCTGGTCTGGTCAGCGGCCCCCATGCGGGCGAGGCAGGTGGTCTATCGGGCAAGCCTCTGTTTGCTTTATCAACACAGGTGCTCGCCGATATCTATCGTCTCACCGGCAGCAAGGTGCCGCTCATTGGCGTCGGCGGCATTGCGAGTGGTGCGGATGCTTACGTGAAAATCCGCAACGGCGCATCGCTCATTCAGCTCTATTCGGCGCTGACCTATGAAGGCCCCGCGCTTGTCACGCGCATCAAGCACGATCTGGCCGCCTTGTTAAAGCGCGATGGATTCTCGCACGTGGCCGACGCGGTCGGCGCTGACGTAAATTTGTAAGCAGGACGTAAAGAAGGAAACGACATGGCATCGGTCACCATCTGGCACAATCCCCGCTGTTCAAAATCACGCGTGACTTTGTCCTTGCTGACGCAGCATGGGCTTCAACCGATCATTGTCGAATATCTGAAGACGCCACCGTCCGCCGAAGACATCAAGGCAACCTTGAAGAAGCTGCACATGACGGCGCGTGAATTGATGCGCAAGGGCGAGGATGTCTACAAGGAGCTGAAGCTTGCGGACGTGACGAGTGACGACAAGCTTATTGCCGCCATGGCAAAAAATCCCGTGCTGATCGAACGCCCGATTGTCTTTTTCGGCAAACGTGCGGCGCTCGGCCGTCCGCCCGAAAATGTCCTCGATCTCTTCACGGGTATGTAGGTGCGGCGGCGCGACCAATGGAGCCATAAAACGGCAGGAGTGTCAGGCTGCGCGCGACATAAAATATTGTGAGTGCCGCCCATAGCCCGTGATTGCCGAATGGCGGAACGAGAACCCACCAGCTTGCGAGAAATATCACGAGGGCCTGCGCCATCGCGTTGCGCATCTCAACCGAACGCGTAGCGCCGATGAAAATCCCGTCGAGCAGAAAACACCAGACCGCCAGTACAGGGATCGCCGCCGCCCAAGGCAAATAATGTCGCGCAGCTTCGCGCACATCGGGTGACACGGTCAGAATGTCAATGAGCGCAGGGCCCGCGCCAACAAGCAACAGCGTCAATGCGACGGCTGTGAGCCCCGCCCATAAGCAAGAGAGCGCCACAATGCGTCGGAGATTGGTGCGGTTCCGCGCGCCAACAGCTTCGCCGACCAGCGCCTCGGTGGCGGCACAAAAAGCATCGAGCAAAAAAGCCGAGAAGGCAATGAACTGCCCCAACACGGCGTTTGCCGCCAGTGTTACATCGCCGGAGCGTGCACCTTGGGCGGTGAAAAATGCAAAAGCAAAAATAAGACAAAACGTGCGCAGCATGATGTCGCGATTGAGCGCGATCATGCGGGCGATTTCATGTGCGTCGAGCAATCGCGCCCGCGTCCAATGCGCCAGATCGACATTACGCCACGCGATATAGAGACCAAGAAGTGCCGCTGCGCATTCCGCAATCACTGTGCCTGCCGCGACGCCTTTAACACCCCATCCCAATGCCAGAACAAAGATGAGATTGAGCGCGATGTTGAGGAGGTTCATGAAAAGTTGAAGGCCGAGCGCGGTCTTTGCTTTCTGCCGCCCGATGAACCAGCCGAGCAAAGCAAAATTGATGAGCGTGAAAGGTGCGCTCCAGATGCGGACATTGAAGAATTCATGGCCATAGGTCTGTACCGCCGAACTGCCGCGCAAGAGCCCGAAGGCAACCACAGCAATAGGCCATTGCAGAGCGATGAGGCCGCAACCGATAACAAGGGCAACGAGCAACGCACGCCCGAGATGCGCGCTTATGGCTTCGGCGTCACGTGCGCCAAGCGCCTGCGCAGTGAGACCCGTCGTGCCCATGCGCAAAAAGCCGAAGCCCCAGAAAGCGAAATTGAAAATCGTGGCACCGAGCGCCACGCCACCCAGCGCCGCCGGATCAGGAATGCGCCCGATGATGATTGTGTCGGAGAGGCCAAGCAGCGGCACAGAAATATTCGACAGGATGATCGGACCGGCAAGCCGCAGCACGCGTGCGTGAGTAATAGGCGATGCTGACGTCATGCGGGTAGTCCGGTGGTCTCTGAGTGCTCTGTTTAAGCGTCCGCCTCGTCCGCGGCCTTCAGCAGAAAATGTCCATGCGCAGCAGCTACCGGGCGTGAACGATCTTCCTGCCAGGCTTCAGCATGAACAGTCGCGACGCGACGGCCTTGCTTCGTAATATGCGCGCGTCCGTAAAGATCGACCGGCTTGCCGGACCGTAAGTAGTCGATGGTGATGCCGATGGGCTTAGGGATTGCGGTGATGCCGGTCTCGAACGCAAGCTGGATCATCGCTGTGATTTCCATGAAAGCGCCGATGGCCCCGCCGTGCAGCGCAGGCAAAACAGGATTGCCGATCAGCGTGTCCTTAAAGCCCATGACTGTCGTGATTTCATTGCCCTTCTGGTCGATGCTGATGTTCAGGAATTGCGCATAGGGCATGGCTTCCAGAAAACGGTTCAGATCGGCAGGTGGCGGATTTTTGATAGCGTTGGTTTTTAGTTCGCTCATGGCTTCAGCCCTCCTGCTTGTTTTTTAGCAATTCCATGGCCGCCGCATGTTCGAGCGGTATCGCCCGATTGGCGGCCAGCATGAAAGTGCCGACGCAGGTAGCAATGGGATCGGTCGGGTCCGTGTGATAGGCCGTACCGCGCACGAAGGCGATATTGCGGGTGACCTTGTAGCAATGGGCGTGGCCCGTCAGCGTCTCGCCGGGTGTCGCAGGCTTCATATAGTCAATGCGCAGATCAAGTGTGGCGATTGAAACGCGTTCGGGCAGAGCCAATTGCACGGCCACACCGCAGGCATTGTCGAGCATGGCGGTAATCACGCCACCGTGGATGACGCCCGTTTCAACATTGCCGATAAGCCTCTTGTCGTAGGGCACGGTCAGCCAGGCTTCGCCCCGCTTGGCATCTTTGATGGTCAGGCCCAGCGCGCGTGCATGCGGCACATGCTGGATCAGCACATCTTTCATCATCTGGATGTTGTCGGGTGTCAGTTCGAAATCACTGGGCATGAAAAGAGGGGCTCATTCTGGGGCAAATCATATCGGATCGGGTCGGCGTCACCCTACCGCCGCTCCCGTAGATTTGTAATGCCCAAAGCGGGGCAATGCGGAACAGGTCGTAGCTTCCGTAGCGTCAGCGGGGAGCTACCCTCTTTCTGGCTGGCCGAATTTAGGGCCAAGTCATTGATCTGGAAGGATTTTTATGGTTTCTAACCCAGCGCCAAATTGACCTTTGCAGGTCTTCGTTTAGATTAGGGATCAAATGCGCGATACTATGCATATGGGCGGGATGGCAGTGGGCCTCCTGCAGTGCGACCGACGGGAGACGTGAAGGGTGGAGTTCGAAAGCGACAGGTTGCGACGGACGCAGGTCCGCGCATGAGCGAGGTGAAAGAAAAGCCGTTGCTCACGTCGCTGACTGCCGCCTTGGAGCCCGAGGCCAAGCCCAAGGGCAAGCGCGAGCTTACCAAGCTCAACAATCGCGAGGCGATCCTCAATTCTGCGCGCGAAGTATTTGCCGAGCTTGGTTATGGCGCGACGACTGTGCGCGATGTGATCCGCAAGACGGGCCTCGCGTCGGGCACCTTCTACAATTATTTTAAGAGCAAAGAAGAAGTCTTCGAGGCCATCATGGACGACGGCATGCGCCGCATCCGTCCGCGCCTCAAGGCAGACCGCATCCGCTCGCGCAATTTCGAAGAATTCATCCGCAACGCCTACGCGACCTATTTCGACTATTTGGCGACAGATAAGCACATCTTCCGCATGATCCGCGGCAACCAGACGTGGTTTCGCGTGCGTATGGACACGCCGGAGATACTCGCGGGGCTTGAAGAAATCCGTGAGTATATCGACGAAGACATCCGCGACGGCAACCTGCCGCCGGTGGACAGTGAATATCTGATGGCCGCCGTGGTCGGCATTGCGACGGAGATCGGTGACCGCATGATCCTGCGTGAGGACATCGACCCCAAGGCTGCCGCTCAGTTTGCCACTTCTCTGGTGCTCAAAGGTTTCGAAGCCTTGCCGCTCAAGGTCACCGGAAAAAAATGAACTTCCACCAATTTGGGGCTGCCCCGTGAACGTCCAGAAGCTGATCGTCCGCACTCTTTTGATGCTGCCGGACCCTGTGCTGCTTGCCATGTCGGGCGGCAAACCTTTGCAGATCGACGGCCGCACACTTGATGTGCAGACGCAATTTTTGGCGGCCCAGGGTGCCAAGGCCCCGTCGTTGACGACACTTGATCCGGTGGCAGGCCGCGAGGCAACGCGTGCCGGTCTGGCGCTGCTCGATGGTGCGCGTGACCCGCGTGTCGATGTGCGCGACATGAAAGTTACCGGCGCGGACGGTGACCTTGATGCGCGTCTCTACACGCCGACAAATGCCAGCGGCCCGCTGCCGGGCATCGTGTTCTTTCATTTCGGTGGCTGTGTTATCGGCGATCTCGACACATGTGACACGTTCTGCACCATGATGTCGGAAATTGCCGAATGTGTGGTGCTGTCCGTCGCTTATCGCCTCGCGCCCGAACACAAATTCCCTGCCGCTGTCGATGATGCGCTCGCTGCCTTCCGCTTTGCCTGCAAAAACTCAAATGCGTTGGGCATGAACCACCGTATCGCAGTCGGTGGTGACAGTGCAGGCGGTTATCTCTCCGCCGTTGTGGCGCAGGAGACATTGCGCCGCGACGAGGAAACGCCCTCCGCCCAATTGCTGATCTATCCGGTCACGGACATGACATGGCAGGGCGGATCATGGGACACGTGCGCCGATGTCTATCCGTTGACGCAGGACGTTATGCAATGGTTCATCGAAACCTATCTGAACTCCGAAGCTGAAAAATCGGACCTGCGTGTCTCGCCGCTCAAAGCCGGAAACCTCGAAGACGTCGCCTCTGCCATCGTCATCACATCAGGTTTCGATGTGCTGCGCGATCAGGGCACGGCCTACGCGGAGAAACTCAAAGAGGCCGGCGTCAAAGTGACATATCGTTGCTACGATAGGCTCGCCCATGGTTTCACGGCCATGACGGGCGCGGTGCCCGCCGCGCGTCGGGCGTGTGAAGAGATCGCCCGAGAGCTGCACAGCGCGCTGCGCGGTTGATGCGCGCCTGATATCATGGACGCTTTTCTCATCTCGCTATCAGCGGTGGCCATCGCTGAGATCGGCGACAAAACGCAATTGCTGGCACTCGTTCTCGCCGCGCGCTTCCGCAAGCCTCTGCCGATCATCGCGGGCATATTTGTCGCCACTATTATCAACCACGCGCTTGCCGCCGAGCTTGGCATCCTCATTGCTGTGTGGCTGACACCCCACATTCTGAGCTGGATACTGGGCGTGAGTTTCATCGCAGCGGGCGTCTGGATGCTTATTCCCGATAAGACTGACGAGTTGGGCGAGGGCGTCTCGCAGCGCTACGGACCTTTCGTCACAACGCTTGTTGCTTTTTTTCTCGCCGAGATGGGTGACAAGACGCAATTTGCAACCATCGGATTGGCCGCGCGGTTCCACGATCTCATTGCCGTCGCGTCAGGCACGACCATCGGCATGATGCTCGCCAATGTGCCCGCCGTTCTTTTGGGCGATGTCGCCGCCAAGGCCTTGCCCATGCAATTGGTGCGCGGCACTGCCGCCACAATTTTTGTGGTGCTGGGCGTCGTTACGCTTCTGGAAGTGACCGGTCTCGTCTAGTCGCGTCGGCGTGCAGGGCCTATGCTCTTGCAAAAGAAATTGACCGACGGGAGAGACCAATGCGTTCGATGCGCGTGCATGAATTGTCCGAAGATATTTCAGTTCTGAAAATGGAAGACGTGAGTTTGCCCGCGCCTGGCCCGAAGGAAGTCCGGCTCCGTCTCAAAGCATGTTCCATCAACTTTCCCGATATCCTGATGGTGCAGGGAAAATATCAGTTCAAACCGGAATTGCCCTTCGCACCAGGCATGGAAGGCGCCGGCATTGTCACAGCGCTTGGCAGTGATGTGACACACCTTAAAGTAGGTGACGAAGTTGTCGCCGGTTTACGTATCGGTGGCTTTGCCGAAGAGGTCAATGCGTCGGCCGAAGCCTGCCGCCCGATCCCCAAGGGCATGGATTTCGTCAAGGCCGCCGCCTACCCGGCAGCTTACCTCACGGCCTATGTTGCGCTCGTCATTCGTGGGCACTTGAAGGCAGGCGAGACACTCCTTGTGCATGGTAGCTCAGGCGGCGTCGGCATGGCAGCGGTCGATATCGGTAAACTCATCGGCGCGACGGTCATCGCAACCTCGGCCTCCGACGAGAAGTTGAAAGTCGTGAAGGCACGCGGCGCCGACCATGTGCTCAACGTCACGCGCGGCTTCCGCGAAGAAGTGAAGGCGCTCACCGATGGGCGCGGCGCCGATGTGATTTACGATCCCGTCGGCGGTGATGTCTTCGACGAGAGCGTGCGCTGCATCGCTTGGAACGGTCGCTTGCTTATCATCGGCTTCACCAGCGGGCGCATTCCGTCCGTATCGGTCAACATGCCGCTCATCAAGGGCTTCTCGGTCGTTGGCGTGCGCGCGGGCGAGTATGGCCGCCGTGACCCTGAAGCCGGTCGTGCCAATATTGAAGCCATCGACAAGCTCGCCGCCGAAGGCAAGATCGCGCCCTATGTTTGTGCGACATTTCCGTTGGAACGCGCGGTCGAGGCGATGAACATGCTGCAAAACCGTCAGGCCGTCGGTAAAGTTGTCGTGACGATGGATTAGGCCATTGTCTTGCCGGAATCTGATGCAGGATGGTGGGCAGGAAATCGGCAACGGAGCTTTGAAATGAATCTTATTCTGAAATCGGCCATGGCCTGCGCGCTAGCGTTTTCGCTCTACGCCTGCTCAAAGCCCGTCGAGCTTTTGGTCTCCGAAAAGGGCGTCGGTCCGGTCACAGTCGAAACTCCGTTTGATCCCGAAGTTGTTGCAAAGCTTCTGCCCTCACACACAGTGGAAGCCGCCGTGTCAGCCGCTCTGCAACCCGGCGAGCACACGATCCGCGTCTCCGATGGCGATAAAGTTCTGATGGAGTTATATCCTTCAGGCGACGGCAAGATGGTTGAAACCGTTCTGGTGCTAGACGCTAGCATCAAGGACAACAACGGTATTCACATCGGCTCGACCTTTGCCGAGGCTGTGCCTGACGGCGACACCAGCGAATGCAATATCGGACGCGGCGAGAAGGAAGGTCGCATTTTTTGCAGCCAACCCCGCAATGTGCACATCATCTATGAGTTTCAGAGTGCCCAGCTTGCCACCGACGGCACTATGCCAGACGCAGCAGCGCTGGCCGCATGGACGGTGACGGCCATGCTTTGGGATGGCAGCGAGCCCGCCCCCTGATCGGGCAGCAGGCTCGCAACCAGAAATGTCAGACGCTGCGCTGCGCCTTGTCCTTGTCGTTCGCTGACCGGATCATCTCGCGCATATTGTCCCACTCTTCTTCGCTGAGTTTTGACAAGCGCGAGAAATTGCCGCCGCTGGCGTTGAAGCCTGCGCCGTCAATGGCGATGCATTGACCAGTGAGATAGTCGCAGCCATCCGACATGAGGAACGTGGCGAGGTTCTTTAACTCGTCCATTTCGCCGACGCGCCCCATCGGGATGCCATCGCGCGACGTGTCACCGTCTGTTGATTGGCCAGGGCTCAGACGTTCCCATGCGCCTTTGGTCGGGAAGGGTCCGGGCGCAATCGCGTTGAGGCGAATACCATATGGGCCCCATTCGGCAGCGAGCGATTTTGTCATGATATTGACGCCCGCTTTCGACATCGCAGACGGCACTGTGAAAGGACCGCCGTTCCACACCCATGTGGTGAGGATCGAAATGACGCTGCCTTTGACGCCGTCTTCAATCCAGCGCCGCCCGCAGGCATGGGTCATGTAAAACGAGCCGTGAAAGACGATGCCCGCAATGGCGTCAAAGCCTTTGGGCGTGAGATCCTTTGTCGGGCTGATGAAATTGCCCGCCGCATTGTTGACGAGCCCGGTCAGCGGGCCGCCGTCTGCCCAGATCGCGCTGATCATGTCATCGACTGCTGCAGCAACGCGAATATCTACCGAATGAGTTTTCACCGAGCCGCCGTGCTTGGCCATGAGTTCTTTGGCCGTATCGTCGAGCACGTTCTTGCGGCGTCCGCATATGTAAACCTCCGCGCCGAGGCGCAGATAGTCTTCGGCCATTTCGCGGCCAAGGCCGGTACCGCCGCCGCTCACCAGAATGCGTTTGCCCTTGAGCAATCCGTCGCGAAACATTGTTGGCATCTGATCCTCCCTGTCATTGTTTTGAAGGGAGGATAGCACCGCCGTGCCCGAATGCACGCAGTCTGCGAAGGCGTTTCAGCTGGCCGGAAAAACGCAGCGGCGCGTTGCGTCAGCTTGAGCGCTGTGTGAGGAAAGACCACAGGCGAAGCGCGAGCCAGATCGGAATGACGACAACGGCACCGAGCACGATATAACGCACTGACCAGTCGATGGCGTCAAAACCCATCCGCCAGATGCGCGCCACCGTATCGATGAAATCGCGCCACAGATCGACAGGTTGGATCCCGAAAAACGCTAGCAGGATGCCGACCACGACAGAGGCCACCAACAGTTTGAACAGGGTCGGGATCACAGGGCCACCGAGATATTTGTCCATCGCCAATTACGCTCCGCTTGCGGGTTTGTCTGCGCTCTGATCGAGAGTGACAGTGTATTGCGTCGATGTCGGGAAGGGAATGGTGATGCCTTCAAGGTCAAGCCGCTCTTTGACCGCGCGTGTCAGATCAAAGCGCACGGGCCAATATTCGGCATTTTTCATCCAGACCCGCAGCAACATATCGACCGAACTTGCCCCAAGGTTTGTGACAGCGGCCAAGGGTGCCGGATCGCTCAACACGCGCGGGTCGGCGTCCGCCACCGATTTCAGGGCCTCAATCGCCTTGCCGATATCGTCGCTGTAGGAAATACCGACAACGATGTCGAGGCGACGTGTCGGATGGTGGCTGAAGTTTTTGACGGGCGCACTCCAGATTTCACTGTTGGGCATGGCGATGCGCAGATTATCGACAGTGACCAATTCAGTGGTGAAGAGCGACAACTCAACAATCGTGCCTCCGACACCGCCCGCAACCTCCACATAGTCACCGGCTTTGAAAGGCCGGAAGATGAGGAGCATCACGCCAGCCGCAACATTGGAGAGCGTACCTTGCAATGCAAGGCCGACGGCAAGGCCGGCTGCACCCAGAAGCGCGATAAGACTTGTGGTTTCCACGCCAAATTTTGCTAGCACCGCCAGCAGTGTGAAGATGATGATGACATAGCGCACCATGCTGCCGAAAAAGGCCTGCAAGGTCATATCGAAGTTTGGCAGACGGCGGAGCGCTGCAACAGTGAGCCTGCGCGCCTTGCCAGCGAGCCATATGCCGAGGACGAGGATAACCAGCGCAGAAAGGAGGCTCAGCCCGCGGTCGGCAAAAATAGGCAAGAGCAAATTCATATTGTCTGCCAGATTTTTGGATAGTTGGTCGGAAATCACTGTTCAGGCTCCTCAATCACGGCGCAACATGGACGGGCTCCGGCGATTCTCCTTCAAGCTTATGCTTGGGTAAAACGGCCGGTACCCCACGGTTTATAGTCTATTTATGAGCAAACAGCACCCCCGCACAGACGGCGAAATTGCGAAGAAAGCCGATGCCACAGGGCTCGAAAGCGTTCTGCCTGCCGCATTTGTGACATGGTTTGCTGATCGCGGCTGGAGCCCGCGCAGCCATCAGCTTGCACTGCTCGATCTTGCGCGCGCGCGCCGCTCCGCGCTTCTCATCGCGCCGACAGGAGCGGGCAAGACGCTGGCTGGTTTTTTGCCGAGCCTTGTCGCTCTGAGTGAAGCACCCAAACGCAAAGTCGGATTGCATACGCTCTACATTTCACCGCTGAAGGCGCTCGCCGTCGATGTGAAGCGCAATCTCGAAACACCGATTGCTGAAATGGGCCTCGACGTGCGCGTTGAAACACGCACCGGTGATACACCGCAAAACCGACGTCTGCGCCAGCGCCGCGATCCACCCGACATTTTGATGACGACGCCGGAGCAACTGGCGCTCTTATTGTCCTATTCCGATGCGGGTACCTTCTTCGGCAGTCTCGAATGTGTGGTGCTTGATGAATTGCATGCGCTGGCAAACTCCAAACGCGGCGATCTGCTGTCGCTCGGTCTCGCGCGGCTTGCGGTGCTGGCTCCCGCCATGCGCCGCGTCGGTCTGTCTGCCACCGTCGCCGAACCAGATGAGTTGCGGCGCTATCTGATGCCGCAGCGCGAAGGTTATGAGGCGCTCGCTGATGTGGTCATCGCACCGCCCGGCGCTGTACCTGAGATCGGCATCCTTGTACCGCTCGAACCTGATCATGACGAAGGAGAGGTCGCACGCATCCCGTGGTCGGGTCATTCCGCGCGCCATGCCATGCCTGCCGTTTATGCGTCCATTCTCAAGCACAAGACGACGCTTGTGTTCGTCAACACACGCAGTCAGGCTGAATTTGTCTTTCAGGAATTATGGCGGCTCAATGAAGACAGTCTCCCGATTGCGCTCCATCACGGATCGCTGAGCGCGGAACAGCGGCGCAAGGTAGAAGCCGCCATGTCAGCGGGCACTTTGCGGGCGGTGGTGTGCACGTCCACGCTTGATCTCGGCATCGACTGGGGCGAGGTGGACCTCGTCATCTGCGTCGGTGCACCCAAGGGCGCAAGCCGTCTGGCCCAGCGCATCGGTCGCGCCAATCACCGGCTGGATGAGCCGAGCCGCGCGCTGCTCGTGCCCGCCAACCGTTTCGAAGTGCTCGAATGCGAGGCTGCCCGCGCCGCCGCCACAGAAGGTGCGCAGGACGGGCAGGTCCGCCGCACCGGGGCGCTCGATGTGTTGTCCCAACATGTGCTTGGTCGCGCCTGCAGCGAACCGATTTTGCCTGACGCGCTCTACGATGAAGTCCGCGCCGCCGCACCCTATCGTCACCTGCCGCGCGAGACATTTGACCGGATCGTTGATTTCGTCTCAACCGGTGGCTACGCACTCAAATCCTACGACCGCTATGCCCGCCTGCGTCCCATGTCGGCGATGACAGGTGACATGCGCTTGCGTCCAGCCTCGCCGCGCGTCATCCAGCAATACAGGATGAATGTCGGCACCATCGTCGAAGCGGCCATGGTCAAGGTGCGCATGGTGAAAGCGGGCAGGCGACCACGTGCAAGTTTCGGCGGGCGGTTGCTTGGCGAGATCGAGGAATATTTCATCGACCAACTGACGCCGGGCGACACGTTTCTGTTTGCGGGCCATCTGCTGCGTTTTGAAAGCCTAGTCGAAACGGAAGCCTATTGTTCGCGCGCGGAATCTGGCGACCCGATGATCCCTTCTTACTACGGCGGCAAGTTTCCACTTTCGACTTACCTCGCCGAGCGCGTGCGCAAAATGCTCGCCGACAATAGGCTCTGGGCCCTTCTTCCCGATCAGGTGTCGGCGTGGTTGCAAATGCAGGAGCGGCGCTCTGTCCTGCCGCGTGCGGGTGAGTTGCTGGTCGAGACATTCCCGCGCGGCGATAAATTCTATCTCGTCTGCTATCCCTTCGAAGGGCGCCTTGCGCATCAGACGCTCGGCATGTTGCTGACTCGGCGGTTGGATCGTGCAGGCGTGCGGCCTATGGGCTTCATTGCATCGGAATATGCGCTCGCCATTTGGTGCCTGCGCGATATCGGTCTGATGGCCGAGCGCCGCGAGATTTATCTCTCGGATCTTTTCGGCGAAGACATGCTGGGCGACGATCTCGACGCATGGCTCGCTGAATCGAGCCTGTTGAAACGCACATTCCGCGATTGCGCCATCATCTCGGGCCTCATTGAGCGGCGCTTTCCGGGGCAGGAAAAGACAGGCCGTCAGGTGACGTTTTCATCAGACCTCATCTACAATGTGCTGCGCGAACACGAGCCGGATCATATCCTGTTGCAGGCGACAATGGCGGATGCCGCAACCGGTCTCCTTGATGTGGCCCGCCTCGGCGATATGCTGAAACGCGTGAAACACCGCATCACTTTGAAGCGGCTCGACCGCGTTTCGCCTCTCGCTGTGCCTGTGCTGCTCGACATCGGCAAGGAAGCCGTTGGCGGCGACACCAATGAATTTCTGTTGAGCGAAGCGGCCGACAGTTTGATTAAAGAGGCGACACAACTTGTTTGAATCCGGCATTCAACCGCGCGAAGACCGCCTCGCCACCTCGCCGCAATTGCGTGTGGCAGGCGCGATGCTCACGGTCCTGCCCGAAGGGGCGGTCTGGTGGGAGCGCGAACGCATGCTCATTGTCGCGGACCTTCATTTTGAAAAAGGCTCAGCCTTCGCCGCGCGCGGTGTTGCGCTGCCGCCTTATGACACGCGGGCAACGCTCGCGCGTTTGCAGGCGCTGGTATCGCGATGGAAGCCGCAACGGCTCGTGGCGCTAGGCGACAGTTTCCATGACCGTGCAGCGGAGACCCGCATGGATGAGGTGGACGCGGTAACGCTCGAGACCATGACGCAGGCAATCGATTGGACATGGATCACAGGCAATCACGACCCCGCGCCGCCGCGCCGTTTCGGCGGATCGGTGCATGCCGAACTTCGCGTCGGCCCGCTCACCTTGCGTCACGAGCCGCGGGCAGCCCCCGCCACCGGCGAACTTGCGGGCCATCTGCACCCGGTCGCCGCTGTGCGCGTGCGCGGGCGGCGTTTGCGGCGGCGCTGTGTGGTGTCGGACGGCACGCGCGCCATTCTTCCGGCCTTCGGGGCCTATGCGGGCGGGCTCAATGTGCTGGACGAGGCCTATGCTAATTTGCTGCCGTCAGGCGGCTTTCACGCATGGATGATGGGTGCACATACGGTAGTGCCGGTTGCCGCCCGCCGTCTTGAAGGTGATTGAATTAGACGCTCAGGATAGTGATGAGCGATAGCCCGAGCCCGATTTCGATCATCACCGTGAAGGGCATGAACAAAGCGCGATACCAATGCGGCAAGGGATTGTCGTTGCCGAGCCGTTCCCCGAATGCGATGAGGAGATAGCCTGCCATCAGCGCTGCGAGTGCCACCGGCGGCGACATGAATAGGATCGCCCAGGCGAGCGGCAGCGCGGCGGTGATGAGCGTGAGAGGTCGCCATTGCAGGTGTGCGGCTCCCGCCATTAGCGCAATCCCCCAGCGGATGCCGCCGAGAAAAGACAAAAGCGCGGCAGCATAAGTGATCTCAACTTTCAGCACCGCGTCCGTGCCATTGGCCGGATAGGTCGTGACCACCACCATCGCCATGGCAACCAGCGGCACAAGCACAGCATAGCCCGCGATCAGCACGGAGCGCGGTGTTGTTGCGGTGGCGGCTTTTGTCGGGGGGGCCGCGGGCGGCGCAATGCTTGTATCGGCACTCATGAGCAGATTGTTATCCTATGTCGCTTGTTCAGCCGAGCGTTGCCAGAAAGGGAAACACATTGAGGAGCGTTATGGCAATGGTTTCAAAGGATCCAAGCGCCATCAACAGCCCCGTTCCGGCGAGCAAGACGCCCGATGCTTTCTCGATTTTACCCATGTGACGGCGGATACGCTTGGCAAAAGCGAGGAAGCCGCGCACCGCAAAGGCTGCGGCTAGGAATGGAATGCCAAGGCCCAACGAATAGGTGGCGAGCAGCAGCACGCCGGATGTGAGGCTCTCCTGCGCAGCAGCGATTGCCAGAATGGTGGCGAGGATCGGCCCGATGCAGGGCGTCCAGCCAAACGCAAAGGCAAGCCCCAGCACATAGGGGCTCAGGAATTGCAGCCACAAATTTTGCGACACGTCACCGAAATGATCGGGACGGAAGCGGGCATCGCGGTTGAGAAAGCCGATACGAAGGAGGCCCATGTAATGTAGGCCAAAAATAATGATGATGACGCCAGCGATACGGCCGAGAACGTCCTTGTTTCCAAGTATGTAGGGATTGATCGCCGAGGCACCTGCCCCGAGCGCGATGAAGATCGTGCTGAAGCCGAGCACGAATCCGACAGCGCCCAGCGCCACACGTCGCGTCAGACCTTCAGACCCCAGTGCTTCACCCTTGGCGTCCTCGCGCGTTAGTTCTTCAAAAGAGGTGCCTGCAATAAAACAAAGATAGGCGGGCACCAGCGGCAACACGCAAGGCGACAGAAAGCTGAGCAATCCGCCCGCCGCTGCCGCCGCATATGAAATGTCGAATGTCGTCATGATGTGCTTTCGCGCGTACGGGTCTTAAAGTTACGCCTTGGGATAGAGGATCATCTGTGTGCAGCGAAAGAGCGCGATAACACGGTTGGTGTTTTCGTTGCGCACTTCGACATCCCAGACATGAGTGCTCTTGCCGCGATGGGCAGGCGTCGCACGACCGGACACAACCTCGCCTTCGCGCGCGCTGCCGAGAAAATTTGTTTTGAGTTCAACGGTTGTAAAGCTCGCACCTTCCGGCAGATTGGGTGACATGCCCGCTGCGCACAGCCAGTCAGCAAGCGTGATGACAACAGGGGCCCAGAGAAAGCCTGTACCCGCGATGACCGGCTCCGTCACAGTCATGCGACCCGTGACAAGATCGGATTCGCAGATTTCAAGCTCAATCCCCACAGAACCCGGATGCTTGTGACGCGCAAAGGCGTTGAGGCTCTCCACCCGTTCTTTCGACATGAGATTTCTCGTCGTTGATTAAAGGTCGCGCACCATAGCAGAAATCACCGTTGGCGCAGCACCGCCGAGCCGAGCCAACCGGCCAGTGCCGCACCAAACACCGCAATGAGCCCGTATAGCAATGCGTCATTATGCGCGAAGCGATAGAGAAAGCGTTCAAGCCCGCTCTTGTCGATATAGAGGGGCGAGGAAATCGCATCTACCACCTCTCCGTCCGCAATCAGATAGACGGTCGCAGTATAAAGTCCGACGGGCACATTGGCGGGAATTTCGACGGTCGCGCGGAAAAGCGTCTGGCCCAGAAAGATGATGCCGCCCGGATCGCTGCTATAGAGCTTCTCGCGGCGTTTATTGCGGACGAGGGCTTTGATGAAGCTTTTTTCATCGTCAACGCTCAATATCTGGCGACTACCGTCGATGCCTTGCGCCAGAGGAGCGCCGAAATTCACATTGTCGATGCCGATTTGTTCGCGCTGCAGGACGGGTCCTTCAGCGGTCACCTCAAGCGGGCGGCTGCTGGCCACGGCGTAATAGCCCGGTACATTGGGAAAGGTGATGGATTCCGTATTGATCCAGATACCGGCGACGCGATCCTTGCGCCGCACGGTGACAGCACGTGAAGGTCCGGTCACCACCACGACCACATCACGGTCGAGCGAGCGTTCATTGGCTGTGTTGACCTCGATCGCGCCGAATAAAAGGATCTGCGTGCCGGTGAAATTCGAGCGGATGCGCACCTGATGTTCAGAGAGGTCCGTCACGAGTTGCGCCGCAACAATCGGCGTTGCGGTGAGGGCGATGAGCGCCGCTGTGGCTATGGCGAGATACGTTCTCATGAGTGTGGTATCGCATCGGTGATCGAATAGAGATCGGCAGGCGGTGTCACCAGGTCCCAGCCGAGGCGCATGCCCATCAGCAGCACGATGATCGCAAGCATCGCGCGTAATTGTTCGCCTTGCAGTTTTGCGGCCGCGCGCACGCCGTATTGCGCGCCGATGACGCCACCCGCGACAAGGAGCAGGCCGAGCATGGCGTCAACCGCCTGATTTTCCACAGAATGCATGACGCCCGTGAGCGCGCTCACAAAAACAATCTGGAACAATGACGTGCCGATGACGACGGAAGTCGGCATGCGCAGCAGATAGATCATGGCCGGCACCATGATGAAGCCGCCGCCGACACCCATAATCGCCGATAACATGCCGACAAAGAAGCCGATCATCACAGGTGGAATGATGCTGATGTAAAGCTTTGAGCGGCGGAAGCGCATTTTGAAGGGCAGGCCATGGATCCAGCTATGTTGCCCGCCGCGATTGCCGGAAAGTGGCGCGCCGCGTCGCGCGGCCATGATGGCGCGCAGGCTTTCGGTCAGCATCATCGCACCGATGATGCTGAGGAAGACGACATAGACAATCGAGATCATCAGATCGACTTGTCCGATTTTTGTCAGCAGTCGGAATATGGCAATGCCGTTAAAGGAGCCGAAGACGCCGCCGACCAGCATGACGCCGCCCATCTTGAAATCGATGGACATATTGCGCCAATGGGCGAGCGCGCCGGTGACTGATGAAGCAACGACCTGTGTGGATTGCGTGCCCACTGCAACAGCGGGCGGAATGCCGAGGAAAATCAGCAACGGCGTCATCAGAAAGCCACCGCCGACACCGAACATGCCGGACAGAAACCCGACCGCCAGCCCCATTGCCAGGATCACCAGCACATTGACCGGCATTTCAGCGATGGGCAGGTAAATCTGCATGGCGCGTCAGGACTCCGGGGGCATGGACTGCCCGTTTTTTTGCGTCCTTGGAGAAAGGAAAGCGGCAGGGAACACGCGCAAGCGTAGACCCGGTTCGCGCCTCATAAAAGGGAAATGCGGAATGGAGCGCCTTAGCGCGTGGCGATTTCGAGCGACATCAGCAGCGCGGCATTGACGCTGCCTGTGGGCTCAAGTCCGGCAGAACGCTGATAGGCGGCGATGGCGTCGCGCGTGCGCGGGCCCATCAAGCCGTCGGACGAACCCGGTTCATAGCCGAGCTTCATCAGCATGGCCTGCGCCTTGCTAACCTCATTGGATGCTGCCGCTGGTGTAATGCTTGCGGTCATATCGCCGTTCATGGCGCTGGCCCAACTGCCCATGCCGCTCAGATCGCCGTTGGCGGCGGGGTCAGGACGCTTGGGTGACCATGTTTCAATCGCGACTTTGGCGCGGGCGAGTTTTGCCGGATCAAGCTTGCCACCCACTTCTTCACGCTTTTGGGCAGCACCCTTGTCGCCGCCTCGGGCCGCGATTGAGAGCCACTTGTAAGCAAGCTCAAGATCCTGCGTCACGCCGAGCCCGCGTTCTTGCAGGATGGCGAGATTATACTGGCTGTCACCGAGGCCGTAGTCGGCAGCTGCGTTGAACCAGCGAGCGGCTGAGGTGAAGTCCTGTCGTGTGCCGCGGCCTTCGGCATAGATGACGGCAAGATTGTGCATGGCTTTGACATTGCCCTGCGTCGCGGCTTTCTCGTAAAGGCTGCGCGCCTTGGCATTGTCCTGTGCAACGCCGCGACCCTTTTCGTAAAGCGCCGCGAGGCGATATTGCGCGATGGCAAGGCCCTGATCTGATGCTTGACCGTACCAATAGGCGGCTTGCGCCAGATCCTGCGGCACGTTCTCACCATTGGCATAGCGCTGGCCGACTTCATATTGCGCAGCGGGGTTGCCCGCGACGGCGGCGGAGCGCAGGGCACGTTCACCGGCAGGCACGTCGCTGTCGAGCGGCGCAGTATCAACAGGTTTGGCGGGTGCCGGTGTCACGGTGGGACCGGCTTTGACTGGCGGACCGTCTGTCACGGCATTTGCCTGTTTGGCGGGCTTGGGCTTTGCCACTGGTACAATGGCAGGCAACGTGGCGGACGCCGGAGCAGCAGATGTCTGCGCCCCGGCGTCCTCCGGTGTGGCCTCCGGATGAGAAAGCGCCGTTTCAGGTTCCGCGGTCGCATCGCTCTGCGACGGCACTGCGGGGACAGTCGCAGGCACGGTTGTTTCGGTATTTGCGCCCATGTCGGCAGGCGCAAGCGCTGCCGCCTTTTGTTCTTCGCTGGTCTGTGTCGGTGCCGTCGTGGCGACAATGACCGGTTCTTCACCCAGCATACGGAACGCGCCGATAGCAATTGCGGCAACCACCAGAGCGGCGAGTGCGCCGTAGAGAATTTTCTTGGTCGGGCTGTCGTTCTGGCTCAGCGCGGAGTAGCGCGCTGTCGGGTCGCTATAGCCATTGGGTCCTGTCAGCGGCTGCGGACCGTTGCGACCGTTGATGGCGGCGGCTTGCGCAGCGCGGCGCGCGGCCGCCATGAAATCATTTGCCACGCGTGCCGGTTCATCGACAGGCGCTTCAATCGGTTCATCGAGTTCCAGCGCGTCGTCGTCATGGGCGTGGCGGGCATCGAGACGCGGCTCAACCCGGCCATCGCCTGCACCCGGCGCGAAGGGCGGCGGCGGAGGCAGATCATCGTCATTGCCGGACATATCGTGCGGCATATCGGTCTGCGGTTCACGCACCTGATGATCGCGGGCATTACGCGGTTCGGGCGAGCGGAATTCACTCACCGGCTCATAGCCGCCGAGTGAGGGTGCATCGAAATTCGGGATCGGGAAAGCCTGGCCGCCGGGCACGAAGCCCGCGCCGCCCATCATGCCGCTTTGCAAGCCGCCGACGGGGATCTGTGGCGAGAGGCCGGCTGAGGCCACCGTCTGCGTGATCGACGATCGTGTCGCTTTGGTTTCGCGCTCAATGCGGCCCAAACGGTCGGTCATGCGTTCCAGCATGACATTGAGATTGTCGATTGTATCGCGCGAGCGGTTTTCAGTGAGGCTCAGGCTGTCCGACATGCCTGCGATGGCGCGTTCGATTGTGTGTGCAGCCTGCAGCGACATTTCTTCGCTCTGGTGCAGACGCTGCGCCATTTCTTCCAGACGGTTGTCAACGTCCTGAGTGAGTTGCTCGTCACGCGACTGATCGATGTCTTCAAGGCGACGGGCGATACCCGTCACAGTGAGTTCAAACGTCTTCAGCGTTTCGTCGGTGCGCTTTTCGGCGCGCTCAAGACGCTGCGTGATTTCGTGGAGATGGTTCTGCAGATTGTCGATGGTCGCCTTGTGGCGTTCCTCATCGTCCTTTTCGGCAATGGCGCGCAAGGCGGCGTCAACGGCCTGACCGCCGACATTGGAAACGGATTGCTCCATCTTTTCCAACCGCTGCGCCAGCGTCTGCATATGGTCTTCGGCGGCGCGGGCGCGTGCTTCGGCTTCTTCGCGCGCTTCTTCTTCCTCGTGCTCGTCCACCCGACCGGCAATCTCGCCCAAGGTTCGGCGAATATCTGCCAGCGATTCATCGGTACGGCGTTCGGCTGTTTCAAGATGATCGACAACCGCATTGACGGCCTTTTCAAGCGCCTGCAGCTGGGTTTTGTTTTCGTCGGCGCCCTTGCGGCCGAGACCGCCGCGCCCGCGTTCGGCCTGTTCGAGCCGTTCGGACAATTGCTGGATTTTGCGTTCAAGCGGATCGTAGATATGGGGATCAGGCATGGCATCATCCGTGTGGCGTTCGGAACTGTCGAGCCGCTCGGCCAGAAGTCCGACCGATTGTTCCATGCGGCGCGCCAGATCGAGCGTGCGTCGCTCGCTCTGTTCAACGCGGGAAACGATATCGCGCACAGCCTCGGCGACAGGGGCGAGGTCGACAGCAACACGTTCAGTCTGCGGAGCTTGTGTGTTCATTTGCGGTTGCGCTTGCGGTGCGGCGTTCTGCGAAAGGTTCATCGTGTCGCGACCGGTGTAGGTCACGTCCGCATCCGGCATCCCGACTTCGTCAGTGCCGCCATCCATGATGACTTGATTGAGCCATGCACCAAGCGTCACGCCTGCACGGCGTGCGGCTTGCTTTGCAGCTTCGCGCGCTTCCGGCTCAATGCCTTTGACGCTCCATGGAACACCCGGTCTCATACGAATCACTGCCTGTTAACCGTTTCGATAACTATATGCCACATCACAACTATTTAAGAGAGCGTGGTGCGTCCAAATCTCAGGTCCGCAGGTTCGCGACAAACCGTTGACAGGGCATCGCCCCGACAAATTCACCTTGTCGAAACCTTTGACCGGAATTGCCCCATGATGAAACACCAATGAGGGTAAACACGGCGTTAATGAGTGTTGAGAATCGGTGTTTTCGGTTAAATCGATTCGGGTCCGTTACGGCGTCGCGAACAACGTCGTCACATAGACCGTGTCGCCATCGCGCGCGATGCCCACACCACCGATCGTGAAGTCGGTATTGCGCATATTTTTGCGATGCTGCGGGCTGGCGCGCCATTGCTTGACGAGCGCATTGGCTAAATCCTCAGGCCTTGTGCCCTCTTTCTTTGCCAGCGGCCCTCTCATCGCGGCGATATTCTCCGCCAGACTGCCTTTGAATTCCGGCCAAACAGCGAGCATGCGTTCGTTCGGCCCCTGACGGTCCGGGTTGTAGTGACCGATGAATTTACGCCCTGCCATGTCGGCACTGTGCACCGCTGCGGCATGTTGTAGCTGCGTATCGGGGCTGAGCGGCGGAATGCCTTCTGCCACGCGGTCGGCGTTGATGGCATCAAGCGTCGCCCGGCTGAAGGCGTCGTCGCCCATTGCGGTGGCGCTTGCCCCCTCTGGCAGGGTCGACAGGCTGACGCGGTCAGGTGCTGTGGGTCTCGCAGGGCCACCCGCACAAGCTGCGAGCGTCAACGCCAACAACATAAATCCCGCTGTTTGGCTCAGTCTTTTGCGTAAACCCATGATTCGTCTCTCTTTTATGCCCCGTCAGGGGCCATGAGACCCCGCAAGTCATCAAACTGCAACCGGCGCTTTGCGGACCTATTGACGTTTACGTCAACGTCAAATAGCGTGCGGCAACGAAAAAATCGCAGAAAACCGTCATTCACAAAACGACCGGACGATCGGGCGCGGGGGCCGTGAGGGCTTCCTGATAAAAATAGACCGAAGTCCAGCGAAAATGGGAGACTGAAGTAGTATGGACCAGCAATCAAACACCCAGACAACACGTGAAGCATCAGGCGAAGCCACACATATCAATGGCAAGCCGATCACCTATTCGATTACGCAATTGGCTGAGGAATTCGGCCTCACCACCCGCGCCATCCGCTTTTACGAAGATAAGTCGCTTCTGAAGCCCGAACGTCAGGGCCAGACACGCATCTATCATCCGCGCGACCGTGCCCGCCTCATCCTCATCGTGCGTGGCAAAAACGTCGGCCTCGCGCTCTCCGAAATCAAAGAAATCCTGAGCCTTTATGATCTCTCCGACGGCTGCGAGACTCAGAACCGCGTCGCCATCGACAAGTTCCGCCGCCGCATCGAGAGCCTTGAGCAGCAGCGCAACGAGATCGAACTTCAGATCGAAACGCTGAAGGAAAGCTGCGCCAATCTCGAGCGTCAGCTTGAAGGCCAGATCGCCGAAAGCAAACTTGTCAATAATGTCGCCGATCAGCGCAAGCGCGTTAAGGCTTCACCTGCTAAAATGACCGCATCCAATGCGCAAAGCCAGGTGCGAGCCAGCGCCTGAAGCGGCGCTTAACAGCGAGACATTAGATGCCAAGCTATAAAGCCCCCCTGCAGGAATATCGCTTCCTGCTGAACGACACGTTCAACATGGCGCAATACGCAAAGCTCCCGGGCTTTGCGGACGCACCGATGGATCTGGTCGATCAGATATTTGACGAGGCGGCAAAGCTGGCAGAAGAAGTCCTGCAGCCCCTGAACATGGTCGGTGACCAGGTGGGCTGCAAACTTGAGAACGGTGTGGTGACAACGCCCCCCGGTTTCAAAGAAGCCTATAAAACACTCGTGGACGGCGGCTGGCCTGCGCTGGTCGCCGATCCTGCCTACGGCGGGCAGGGGCTCCCCAACACATTGGGTGTCCTCTTCAACGAAATGGTGTCGTCGGCCAATATGGCCTTCGGCATGTATCCGGGCCTGAGCCACGGCGCTTACTCCGCGCTGATCCATCACGGCACGGATGATCTCAAAGATAAATATCTCCCCAAGCTCGTGACCGGCGAATGGACCGGGACGATGAACCTCACCGAACCGCAGTGCGGCACGGACCTCGGCCTTATCCGCACCAAGGCCGTCGATCTGGGTGACGGTTCTTATAAAATCACCGGAACCAAGATTTTCATCTCCGCCGGCGAGCACGACCTTGCCGAAAACATTCTTCACCTCGTGCTCGCCCGCATTGAAGGCGACACGCCGGGCATCAAAGGCATCTCGCTCTTCATCGTGCCGAAATTCCTCGTGAAGGAAGACGGCACGCTCGGCGCGCGCAATGGCGTTTCCTGCGGTGCGCTGGAACACAAGATGGGCATCCACGGCAACGCGACCGCTGTGTTGAACTATGACGAAGCCGTCGGCTGGATGGTCGGCGAACGCGAAAAAGGCATGCGTGCCATGTTCACGATGATGAACGAAGCGCGCTTGGGCGTCGGCCTGCAAGGCCTGTCGCAATCAGAAGTCGCGCTGCAAAACGCCATCGCCTATGCCAAGGATCGTTTGCAGGGCCGCTCGTTGACAGGTCCGAAAGAGCCCGGCAAATCCGCCGATCCTCTGCTTGTGCATCCCGATATCCGTCGCATGTTGCTCAACGCCAAATCCTTCAACGAAGGCGCCCGCGCGCTTCTCGTCTGGACGGCGCTGCATGGCGATCTCTCCCATGCGTCAGACGATGCCGCCGTGCGTGAAACGGGCGAAGACATGATGGCGCTCCTCACACCTGTCGTGAAGGGCTACCTCACAGATCGCGGCTTTGCCAATGCGGTTGAAGCCCAGCAGGTCTTCGGCGGCCATGGTTATATTGACGAGCAGGGCATGGGCCAGTTCGTGCGCGATGCCCGCATCGCCATGATTTATGAGGGTGCCAACGGTGTTCAGGCGCTCGATCTCGTGGGTCGTAAGCTCGCCGCCAACGGCGGTCGTGGCGTCTTCGCCTTCTTCAAGCTGATCGACGATTTTGTGGCCAACAACAAAGACGCAAAACTCGCCGCATATACAGACGCATTGATCGCAGCGCGCAAAGACCTTGAAGCCGCCACCATGTGGTTCATGGAAAATGCATTGGAAAACCCCGACAACGCCGGCGCGGGCTCATCCGATTACATGCAGCTCTTCGGCGTCACGGCGGTCGCCTATATGTGGGCATTGATGGCCAAAGCCGCGCTCGCGCAACTCGCGACAGGCAAGGGCGACACCGCCTATTACGAAACCAAACTCAAGACCGCACGCTATTACATGGATCGTGTTGTCCCTGAAACGGCGACGCATCTGGCGCGTGTGCGCGTCGGTGCAGCCCCGCTGATGGATTTCACTGCCGCCGAATTTTGATTTTCTGATCTGACAAAAAAGCCGCCACAAAAATCAAACAGGGCGGCACCTGACGGGAGACGTTGAATGTCGATGATTGCTGGCTACAAATCGCCGTGGCTGAACGAAGAGCTTGAGATCCTGCAGGATGCGGTTGCGAAGTTCTACCAAAAGGAATTCGTGCCGCATAATGACCGCTGGAACGAGCAGGGTCATGTGGATCGCGACGCCTGGAACAAGGCAGGCGAGGCGGGCCTTCTCTGCGCATCGATCTCGGAAGAATACGGCGGCGGTGGCGGCACTTTCGCGCATGAAATGGTCATCACGCAGGAGCAGGCGCGTGCTGGCGTCGTCGGCTTCGGCAACTCGGTCCATTCCGGCATCGTCGCGCATTACGTCCAGTCCTACGGCACCGAAGAGCAAAAGAAAAAGTGGCTGCCGAAAATGGCGTCGGGCGAAATGGTCGGCGCGATTGCCATGACCGAACCCGGCACCGGTTCCGATTTGCAGGGCGTCAAGACGACCGCCAAAAAAGTCGGAAACCAATATGTGATCAATGGTCAGAAGACCTTCATCACCAATGGTCAGCAATCAACGCTCATCTGTGTCGTCGCCAAGACCGACCCGGCAGGCGGTGCCAAAGGCACCTCGCTCGTTATGGTCGAAACGGAGGAAGTCGAAGGCTTCCGCCGTGGCCGCAACCTCAACAAGGTTGGCATGCATGCGCAGGACACATCGGAACTCTTTTTCGACGATGTGAAAGTGCCGACCACCAATCTGCTGGGCACCGAGGAAGGCAAAGGCTTTTTCCAGCTGATGCAGCAGCTCCCGCAAGAGCGCCTCATCATTGCCGTGCAGGCCTGTGTCGCCATGGAGCGCGCAGTGGAACTGACGGCCGCCTATACGAAGGACCGCAAGGCCTTCGGCAAGTCGATCCTCGATTTCCAGAACACGCAATTCAAGCTGGCAGAGTGCAAAACAGAAGCCGCTATCGCCCGCGTCTTTACCGATGATTGCGCGATGAAGCTTCTCGACGGCAAGCTTGATGCAACGACGGCCGCCATGGCGAAATGGTGGACGACAGACAAACAGTGCGAGATCGTTGACACCTGCCTCCAGTTCTTCGGCGGTTACGGCTACATGCTCGAATACCCCATCGGTCAGATGTATCAGGATGCCCGCATCCAGAAGATCTACGGCGGTACCAACGAAATTATGAAAATGCTGATCGCCCGCACGCTCTAATTCGATCCTCCCAAGGAGAACTCCCATGGCTGACGCATATATCTACGACACCGTCCGCACCCCGCGTGGGCGTGGCAAGAAAGACGGCTCGCTCCACGAAGTAACCGCGCTTGAACTCGGCACGCAGGTGCTCAAAGCCTTGCGCGACCGCAACGGCCTCGACACATCCCGCGTCGATGACGTTGTCTTCGGCTGCGTCGATCCTGTCGGCGAGCAGGGCGGCGACATCGCCCGCATCGCGGTGCTGAATGCCGATTATGCGCAGACGGTCGCCGGTGTGCAGATCAACCGCTTCTGCGCGTCGGGCCTCGAAGCCACCAACATGGCAGCCGCCAAAGTCATGTCCGGCGAAGCCGACATGGCCATCGGCGGCGGCGTCGAGAGCATGTCGCGCGTCGGCATGGGTGCCTCGGGCGGCGCGTGGTCGTCCGACCCGGGCGTTGCCTTCAAATCTTATTTCACACCGCAAGGCATCGGCGCTGACCTCATCGCCACAAAATACGGCTTCTCTCGCGCCGATGTGGACGCCTACGCTGTTGAAAGCCAGAAGCGTGCCGCCAACGCGTGGAAGCAGGGCTATTTCAAAGGCTCCGTCATCCCCGTCCGCGACATCAACGGCTTGACGATCCTCGACCATGACGAACACATGCGCCCCGACGCCTCCATGCAGTCGATGGGCGCGCTGGCCGCATCCTTTCAGGGCATGGGCGATTTCGCCTTCGACGGTGTGGCGCTTGAACGTTATCCGGAAGTCGAAGAAATCATCCACGTCCATCACGCGGGCAATTCGTCGGGCATCGTCGATGGTGCCTCGGGTGTCCTCGTCGGCAATCTCGACACGGGCAAGGCGATGGGCCTGAAGCCCCGCGCCCGCATCCGTGCGATGGGCTCGATCGGTTCAGAACCCTCGATCATGTTGACGGGTCCTGCCGACGTGTCGCGTAAAGTGTTGAAAAAGGCGGGCATGAACCCCGACGACATCGACCTTTACGAGTTGAACGAGGCCTTTGCCTCCGTCGTGCTCCGCATGATGCAGTCGCTCGACATTTCGCACGACAAGATGAACGTCAACGGCGGCGCAATCGCCATGGGCCACCCGCTGGGTGCTACCGGCGGCATGATCCTCGGCACGGTGCTCGACGAGCTTGAACGTCGCAATCTCAATACGGCTCTCATCACGCTCTGCGTCGGCGCAGGCATGGGCACAGCCACCATCATCGAGCGCGTGTGAGGCGACAGATATGACCACTTACGAAAATTTTAAATTCGACATTGATGCCGATGGCATCGCGCTCGCCGTCTGGGACATGCCCGGCCGTTCCATGAATGTCCTCTCGCAAAGCTCAATGGCCGACATCGCTTCGATCATCGAAACCATCATGTCGAACGACGCCATCAAAGGTGCCGTGCTGACGTCAGGCAAAGACGCTTTCTGCGCCGGTGCGGACCTCTCCATGATGGGCGGTCAGGCTGGCGGCAGCGGTGCGGGTTCGAAGGAAGACCGCGTCAAAGCAATGTATGAGGGCAATCTCGCTTTCAACATGCTGCTGCGTCGTCTGGAAACCTGCGGCAAGCCTGTGGCAGCAGCCATCAATGGTGTGGCGCTCGGCGGCGGCCTTGAAGTCACGCTCGCCTGTCACTACCGCGTCGTCGCCGATAATCCGAAAATTCAGCTCGGCCTGCCCGAAGCCAAAGTCGGGCTGCTGCCCGGCGGTGGCGGCACACAGCGTCTGCCGCGCCTCATCGGTGCCATGGCCGCTCTGCCGCTCATCCTGCAAGGCACATCGCTTGATCCGCAAAAGGCATTGAAGGCCGGCATCGTCCACGCCGTTGTGCCCGCCGCCGATCTTGTTGCGGCGGCAAAGACGTGGGTAAAAGAAGGTCTCGCCCTGCCGAAGGTCAAACTCGGCAAGAAAGGCCCCGAAGTTGCCGCCAATGCCATCCAGCCTTGGGACCGCGAAGGCTATCGTATCCCCGGCGGCGGCCCGCATGACAAAAACGGCGGCACTGTCTTCACCATGGGCAATGCCACGCTGCACAAGTCCACGCATGGCAATTTTCCCGCCCAGCGCTACATCATGTCCTGCGTCTACGAAGGTTTGCAGGTTCCGATAGAAGCAGGCATCCGCATCGAAACGCGCTACTTCACAAAATTGCTGATGGACCCGCGTTCCAAAGCCATGATCCGCTCGCTCTTCCTGTCGATGCAGGAACTCGGCAAAGGCGCACGTCGGCCCAAAGGCGTTGCTCCCTTCACCGTCAAAAAGCTCGGCATCCTCGGTGCAGGCATGATGGGCGCGGGCATCGCCTATGTGTCGGCTCAGGCTGGCATGGAAGTCGTACTCCTCGACATGGATCAGGCTCATGCTGAAAAGGGCAAGGCCTATTCTGAAAACCTCGTCGCCAAAGGCATCGAGCGCGGCAAGGTGACAAAGGAAAAAGGCGATGCGCTTCTCGCCCGTATCACGGCGACTACGAATTACGATGACCTCAAAGGTGCCGATCTCATCATCGAGGCCGTCTTCGAAAGCCGCGAAATCAAAGCCGAAGTGACGAAGAAGGCTGAGCCGATGTTGGCCGCCGGCGGCGTCTATGGCTCCAACACCTCGACCTTGCCCATCACGGGTCTGGCCGAAGCTGCAAAAAAGCCTGAAGACTTTATCGGCATCCATTTCTTCTCGCCGGTAGACAAGATGCAGCTTGTCGAAATCATCGTCGGCCAGCGCACCTCGCAAGAGACGCTCGCCAAGGCGATGGATTACGTCAAGCAGATCCGCAAGACACCCATCGTCGTCAATGATAGCCGCGGCTTCTACACCTCGCGCTGCTTTGGCACTTATGTCGGCGAAGGCCTTGCCATGCTGGCTGAAGGCATCAAGCCCGCGATCATCGAAAATGTCGGCAAGCAGACGGGCATGCCCATGGCCCCGCTGGCCCTCAACGACGAAGTCTCGCTCGACCTCGCCTGTAAAGTGCGCGAACAGACCAAGAAGGACCTCGGCGACAAATATGTCTCCGGTCCCGCTGACGCCCTCATTGAAAAAATGGTCGTCGAGCTTGGCCGTGTTGGCAAAAAAGCAGGCAAGGGCTTCTACGACTATCCCGCCGACGGAAAGAAGAAGCTCTGGACTGGCCTGTCAGAACTCGCCCGCACACACAAAGACATCGAGGATGTGGACGTGGCGGAATTGAAAAACCGTTTCCTCTACATTCAGGCACTCGAAGCCGCGCGCTGCTTTGAGGAAGGCGTCGTCACCGACGTGCGCGATGCAGATGTTGGCGCGATCATCGGCTGGGGCTTCGCGCCCTGGACCGGCGGCCCGCTCTCGCTGATCGACATGGTCGGTGCCAAAGCCTTTGTCGAGACCTGCGACGTGCTCGCCCAAAAATACGGTGAACGTTTCAAGCCCAACAAGCTGCTCCGCGACATGGCCGAGAAGGGCGACACATTCTACGAGCGTTTCGCACCGGAGAAGGCTGCCGCCTGACTGGTCCCGCTACCCGCATTGAAAATGCCCGGACATTGCGTTCGGGCATTTTTCATTGCTGGCGCAACAACTGGTAAAATGGGTGTTCATGCGTCAGCTAGGTCGGCATGTGCCCATGCCCAGATCGCAGCTTTTCGCAGTTCAGCATGGCTGCTACACTTTTCCGGTTGATGAATTTTGTGGGTAATCATGCGGTTCTTCTTGGTGGTCAGGGTCGTTTTTTTCTGCGCGTTCATAGGGAGCGGGGCAACGTTCGGCGGCGCCATTGCCGAAGAAGCACCGGTGAGCGATGCCGCTGCAGACGCGGCGCTCCTCTGCGGCAATGCGCCGAGCGCATTTGTGAAGCCCCTGCCGGCACCGTTCAATATCTGGATGGCGCTCGTCTGCGCGCCGCAGTCTCAGGCGCTGGTACCTGTAGAAGGCATGGTCTGGTTCACCCACGGCACCAATGAGGCCGTTTCCATTCTTGCTCTGCCGCCGGACGCCATGCCCCTGCCCAAGACCGACGAGTATGATCCGAGTTATGGTGTGCGCTTCAAGTCGCTTTTCTCAACCGAATTGAAGGACGAGAAATTCAAACGCGCTGTGTCGATCCTCGACACGGCCCAGTCGACCTCAAAAAATAAGAAGAATAATTTACCGGCGGCTCAGGTCGAGCATGTCTTCCAGCTTGATGCTGTCAGCAACATCTACGACATGCGCTACAACATCTTTTTCTTCGTTCGGAGCAATGTACCGCAAGCGGCCATTGTCTGCGTCGACGGCTGCACCAAGTTTTTGTATTTCGACATTCTCACAAGTGCTGAAGCCAAGAAACAAACTGCGGCAATCGCATTGCGGCCATGATCGCTGTCACACCAAACCTCTCGATCTCAGAATCCGACATTGAATTGTCTTTCATTCGCGCGGGCGGACCGGGCGGTCAGAACGTCAACAAAGTCGCCACCGCCGTGCAACTGCGTTTCGACATGCGCCATTGCCACACTCTGCCGGAGGCTGTGAAGACCCGGCTCGCCAAGCTTGCCGGTTCGCGCCTGACCCTTGAAGGCGAGATTATTCTCACCGCGTCAAATTTCCGCACGCAGGATGCCAACCGCAAGGACGCGCTCGCGCGTCTCGTCGCATTAATCGCGGCGGCGGCGGAAAGGCCAAAATTTCGTGTTCCCACCAAGCCGACCCTCGGTTCCAAAAAACGTCGCCTGGAGACAAAAACCAAGCGCGGCGCGGTCAAACGCTTGCGCGGCGTCCGGCCATCGGACGATTAGCCGGTGAAAACCTAACGAAAGTTTAACGCCCGCCGCCGTCGGCGTTAGCGGATTCTATAGCCGCAGCGACTAGCAATGTCCTTTGTATGTGCTCCCCAAAGCGCATGGTTGTCGGGGTGTTGATGTCTGTCTTTTCGACCTTAAGTGGAAGCCGAAGCGTTCGCGAATTTTGCGCACGCCGCTTCGGCTTGGTCGGATCTTATGGCCACGAGATGACGCAACAGGCGTGTCGCGACATCGAAATCCGTATTCGCGCCCGCCAGCTCGCGCTGGTGGACCGTGCCGCCAGAAGCATTTTCGCCAATGTCGCCGCCGCTCTTATCGTCGCTTATATCGTTCGGCACAATGTTGGCATCTGGCCGCTTGCCCTCTGGGTCTGCACGCTCACCTTGTTAGCTTTGATGCTTCATGCTTGCGTTGCCCGCCATGAGCGCAACTACGATCAGACCCGCACCGATCTGTCGCTCACGATGTGCTATCTCCGTGAGCACACGATCATCGCCACATTCATAGGACTCACTTGGGGGCTCTTCCTTCTCTATAGCGCGCCCATGTTGTCCGATTGGCATGTCATCCTCCTCGGGCTCACGATCTTGGGTTGCGTCAGTGCCAGCGCCTCCGGGCTTGGTGGATATCTGCCAGCCTATTTCGGTTACTACTTCGGCGCGCTGATTCCCGTCGTTTTTGTCATTTTGCATACCCAGTTGGGGCATCTTGATAATCTGGGCACATTGATTTCGATCTACGCGATTGTGGTGGGCGGCAATGTCGTATCCCTCAACCGCGGCATCATCGAAACGCTTCGCTTGCGCGCTGAAAATGAACGCCTGGCGAATACGGTCGCCGTCGCGGAAGCAGCAACTGCAGCCGCTATGCGCTCCAAATGGGAAGGTTTCGCCCATCTCAGCCACGAATTACGCACGCCCATGAACGCCGTGCTCGGTTTTTCCGACATGATGCGGATGGAGATGTTCGGCCCGCTCAGCCTGCGCTATCGTGAATACTCCGAATGCGTTCACGCCAGCGGCCGCAGCGCTTTGTCGCTCATCGACAGCCTGTTGGAAATGTCGCGTGTCCGTACCGGCGACCTGTCGCTGGACGAAGCACCCTTCGATCCGGTCATCCTGTTGCGCGATGTGGCCGACGCCTTCGAACGCAATGCTGCCACGGGGGACATCAGCCTCAATATGCTGGCACGACCGGTGCCCTATGCTGTGCTTGGCGACCGCGCCAAAATCAGACAGGTGCTTCATGCGATTCTGTCCAATGCCATCAAGTTCACAGAACCCGGCGGCACCGTGTCGCTTGATCTCCTGTCGGGCGATGAGGGCATCTGCATGACAGTCACCGACACGGGGATCGGTATTGCGCATGACGACATCGCCAAATGTCAGGAGCCATTTGTGCGCCTCGGTGATCCGCTGCTCACAGGAACAGGCGGCGCGGGCCTCGGTCTGCCCATCGCCCGTCATCTCCTTGAGGCCCACGGCGGCAGCCTCAGCATGCAGAGCCGGCTCGGTGTGGGCACCGCGGTGACAATCCTGCTGCCCTCGGACCGCCGCGTCAGTGGTGTCGATGCCTATGCGCCGCAGCCTGTCGCCGCGAACACGCGGGCCCTCAGGCTCGTTTGATCGCGCCGCGCGCGGGCGACAAAGCCTCATTGGACAGCGGGTCGCTGCAAAGGCTACAAACACGGTGCATGCCGCGCCCACTGGTTCGGGCGTGTGACGGGGAAAGAAAACAATGACGCAGGGCTATACATTCTACGCATCGGAAGTCAGTTATTTTTCCGGCAAGGTCCGCGCCTATCTGCGCTACAAGCGCATCCCCTTTTCCGAAATGCTGAATACGCGTGAGGCCTATATCGAGGTCATCCTGCCGCGCGTCGGCTGGCCTGTGATCCCCGTGGTCATCACGCCTGAAGGCGAGACGCTGCAGGATTCCACCGAGATCATCGACGAGCTTGAGCGTCGTTTTCCGACACCGCCAATCTATCCCTCAAGCCCGCGTCAGCGTCTCGCCGCCTTGCTGCTTGAAGTTTACAGCGACGAGTGGCTCAAGCTGCCTGCCATGCATTATCGCTGGAACCGCAATTATGATTTTGCCATTGCCGAGTTCGGGGCTATGCAAAAGCCCGGCGCATCCCCCGAGGAGCAGCGCGAAGCGGGACTGCGCATCGCAAAGCCCTTCGCCGGTGCCTTGCCTTTTCTTGGCGTGACACCCAAAACCGAAGGCGCGATTGAGGAATCCTATCTCGCGCTGCTTGACGAACTGAACGTGCATTTCGGCACTTACGAATTTCTCTTTGGCACGCGCCCCTCGATGGGTGACTTCGGCCTCTTCGGTCCGCTCTACGCGCATCAATATCGTGATCCCGCATCCGGTGAGATCATGAAATCGCGCGCGCCCCATGTGGCGCGTTGGGTCGAGCGCATGCTGACACCGCCGAACCCGAAGGGCGGCGAATTTCTGCCGCGTGATGAAGTGCCCGAAACCCTTATGCCGGTGCTCACCCGCATGATGCGCGAAATGGTGCCGGAACTGGTCTCCGTCGCGCACCACCTCGTCCATTGGCGCGCCGACACGCCGGACCTTGCCGCGGGTTCAGAAGTGCCCCGCGCCATCGGCACGCATGTTTTTACGCTGGGTGACGCCAAAGAAAACCGCGCCATCTTCCCGTTCGAATTATGGATGTTGCAGCGTCCGCTGGACTACATCGCCTCGCTGGAAGAGGACGACAAGCTGCGCGTTGCAGACTTACTGCGTCAGGCGGGCGGGGAAACTCTGATGGAGTTCCCATCCTTCCCCCGTCTCACGCGTCAGAATTTCAAGCTCGTATTGGCGTAAGACCTCAGCTCAGCGCACCTGTCCGCCGTCCACCACCATGATTTCGCCGGTGATGAAGCTTGCGCGCGGACTGGCAAGGAACAGCGCAGCGTCGGCAATTTCATCCACCGTGCCAAAACGCCGGAGCGAGACTTCGCGTTTGATCCAGCGCCCCCAAGCATCAGGGCGTTCGTCCACACGTGCTTGCCAGTCGCCGCCTTTAAAGATGATATTGCCGGGTGCAATCGCATTGACGCGCACATTGTCTTTGCCGACCATTTTGGCGAGTGATTTCGTCGTGTGGTTCACAGCCGCTTTGGTCGCCGAATAGGTGAGCGGCGTGCCCAGCGCGTCCACGCCTGCAATCGACGAGACGAGAATGAGGTTCGCGTCCACGCGATCTTCCGGCGCGCGCGCCAGAATGCGCTTCAGCGCTTCGCGCGCGAGATAGACGCCGCCGAGCAGGTTCTGCTTCACATCCGCTTCCCAGTCCGCGTCCGATACATCAAAGCCAAGCGGTGCAACACCGAGCCCCACATTGGCAATCGCACAATGAACCGGCCCGAGCTTTTCTTCCGTCGCGTCGAGTGCCTGCGCCAGCACGGCGGACGATGTCATGTCGCCTGCGATGGTGATGATGTCGTCCTTGCGGGCTCCTTCGCCGATGAGCAGCGCCTGCGCCGCATCCAGCGAGGCTTCGCCGCGTCCCGTCAGCGCCAGTTTCGCGCCTTCCTTGGCAAAGGCGCGCGCCATGCCAAGCCCGATGCCGCGGCTGGCACCGGCAATAAACACCACTTTTCCTTTGAGACGCAGATCCATAGGCCAGTTCCTCCGATTGTATTTTCTGGTCCGCATGACAGAGCAAGGCCGACGCAACGTCAAGAGGCGGGGCAAGCGCTTGTCGCTTCTTCCTTCCCTGTCCTAGACTTGGACCAACAAAAAACCCTGGGGAGGGATCAATGGCTTACGAGCAGATCATCTATGAAAAGCGTGGCAATGCGGCGCTCATCACCTTGTCGCGCCCCGACAAGCTCAATGCCTGGACACCGCATATGGCGGGCGAACTCGCCCATGCCATCGAGGCGGCAAACGCCGACCGTGACATCGGTGCGATCATCATGACAGGTGCCGGTCGCGGATTCTGCGCCGGTGCCGATGTGGACGCCGTGTTCAAAACCCGCGTCGATGGCAAGGACCCGGGCGAAAACACCGCAGGCGGATCAGGCGGCATGCCGGCGCATGTCGATTGGATCGAGCTCGCGCGTGCCTCAAAGCCCCTCATCGCCGCCGTCAACGGCGTCGCCGTCGGCATCGGCGTCACCATGGTTCTGCCGTTTGACATTATCGTCGCCGCCGAGGAAGCAAAATTCGGCCTCGTCTTTGTCAAAATGGGCATCGTACCGGAACTGGCCTCGTCGCATTTCCTGGTGAGCCGCATGGGTTGGGGGCAGGCCAGCGAAATGATGCTGACCGGCAGGCTTTATCCCGCCACCGAAGCCCATGCCAAGGGCCTGTGCGAATATGTCGTGCCGCAGGCCGAGCTACTGCCCAAGGCATTTGAGCTTGCCAATCTCATCGCCGAGAACCCGTCGCGCCAATTGCGCATGACAAAGGCACTGCTCACGCAAAACGCCTGCACCACCGATCTCAACCGCGCGCAGAAACTCGAAACCGACGCGCTTCAGGAATGCTGGACGACGCCCGAGCATCACGAGGCGATTGACGCTTTCCTCAACAAGCGCAAACCCGATTTCAAGAAGGTCTCAGCATGAGCACGCCCAAATTCGACGTCGAACGCATTCCCTTTCATCTGCATTGGCAGGAGAAGGCGGCATTCAAGGAAACCTATGCCGGTGCGCTCGACCAGATTGTCGTCGAAGGTCAGTTCCTGAAACCCGTAGGTTCAAACTCGAAGACAGTCCTCGTCTTCATGCACCCGACCGGCACGATGAACCTGCTGCCCATGCCCAACGCGCTCGCCGCTGCCGGCATCCCATGTATCACTTGCGCCAGCCGCTACCCGCACAACGACAGCGCGCTGATCATGGAGAAAGTGATCCTCGACCTCGGCCAGTACATCAAATACGCCAAGGAAAAACTCGGCTTTGAAAAAGTCATTTTGGCGGGTTGGTCAGGCGGCGGTTCGCTGTCGATGTTCTATCAGTCGCAAGCCGAAAAGCCGTGGATCACAGCGACGCCCGCAGGCGATGCGGTCGATGTCGTCGGTGCAAAACTCATCAAGGCCGATGCGGTGCTGCAGCTCGCCGCCCACGTCAGCCGCGCGATCACGCTCACCGAATGGCTCGACCCGTCGATCCGCGACGAGATGAACCCCGACGACCGCATTGTCGAGCTTGATCTCTACGATCCGAAAAATCCCAACCAGCCGAAATTCGCCGACGACTATGTGGCGCATTTTCGTGCTGCCCAGATCGCGCGTTCGCAAAAGATCGACAATTGGGTCAAAGAAAAACTCGCCGACTTGAAGCGTCAGGGCCGCACCAACGAGGAACATGGCTTCGTCGTGCATGGCACGATGGCGGACCCGCGCTGGATGGATCCGTCGATCGAGCCCAATGATCGCAAGGGTCCGAACTGGTGCTTCATGGGCGAGCCGAAAATCGTCAACATGATGCCCGCGGGCCTTGCGCGCTACTGTTCGCTGCGGGCCTGGCTCTCGCAATGGTCCTACGTGGAAAGCCGCGCCGATGGTCCGAAATGCGCGCGCGATATTTCCGTGCCTGTCCTTGTCATCCAGAACAGCGCGGATGATGCCTGCACACCCAGCCATGCCGCCCGCCTGTTCGCTGGCGTACAGCATGACAACAAAGAATTTCACGAAGTGAAGGGCGCAACGCACTACTATATCGGTCAGCCCGACAAAATGGCGGAGTCCGTCGGCATCGTGAAAACATGGCTCACCAAAAAAGGTCTGCTTGTTTGAGCCGATGCCTCTCTATCCGATAGATAAAGCCAGATAGATATAGATTGCGAGTATTGGCGTGAATGAAGCAGTTATTTTGAACAAGGCACCGGCCGCCCCGTTACGTCGCGAGGCGACTATACGCGATGGCACGGTGTCTTATCTCGATTGGCCGAGTGCGCCGGGTGCGCCCGCGTTGCATTTTGCTCATGCCAACGGCTTCAACGCCATGACCTATCGGGCCATGCTCTCGCCGCTCGCCTCGCGCTTCCACATCCGCGCATGGGACGCGCGTGGCCACGGGCTGTCGCGCCTGCCTGCCGATCCCGCATCGCATGCCAATTGGTATGTCTATCGCGACGATCTCATCGCCTTCATCGAACCGCTCGTTGAAGCCGCCGGCGCGCCCATTCTGCTTGCCGGCCATTCGATGGGCGGCGCGATGAGCCTCATGGCGGCTGCCGAGCGCCCCGATCTTGTGCGCGGTCTGGTGCTCGTCGAACCCGTCATGGTGCCCAAGGCCGCCCGCTGGATGATGCGGGCCTACAAGCTCATGGGAGGCAAAGGCGGTCCGATGGCGCTCGCCGATGGTGCCGAACGCCGTCGCGCGATTTTTGCCGACCGTGCGATCATGGCAGCGGCTTACAAAGGGCGCGGCGCATTCCGCACATGGCCCGATGAAATGGTCGCCGATTATGTTGATGGCGGCACGATCATGCGCGATGACGGCCAGATCGAACTCTCTTGCGCACCTGCATGGGAGGCCGCGAATTTCCGTGCGCAGGGTCACGACATCTGGGAAGCACTCGACAGGCTCAAAGTGCCGTTGACGCTTCTCTATGCAGGTAAAAATTCCACCTGCCGCGTGCCCGGTCCGCAAATTCTTGGTGAGCGCGATCCCAACGCCACGGTGCTGCGTCTCGGTCAGGCCACGCATTTTCTGCCGATGGAATTTCCCGATGTCGTCCGCCGCGAAATTCTGGCGCTCGATGCTCGTCTCAGCGGTTGAGCTTCACGGCCCGTAAGCCTTCACCATACCCGCCGCGATCCGCTCATACATCATTTCGCTCGACCCGTCGGTGAAGGCGGCAATCTTGGCCGCCGCCATATGCCGCCCGAGCCCGTGTTCAACCCGCAGGCCCGCCGCGCCCATCGCCTGAATACATTGGCCAACTCCGTTAAGCGTCACGCGGCCCGCAAATGCTTTGGCATGTGCCGCCGCCATCACAGCGTCTTTCTGCTGATCAACGAGCAACCCCGCATCACGCGTTAGCGCCCGCAGCGCTTCAAGGTCTGTTGCCACGTCAGCGAGCGACCAGGCCAATCCCTGATGCGCAATAAGCGGCTTGCTAAAAGCCTCGCGTATTCCGCCATAGCCGATAGCCGTCTCAAGACTTGCCGCCAGCAACCCCGCACACATCGCCGCCACATAAACGCGTGCCCCGTTGACGCTTTTCATGGCGAGTTTAAATGCCTCGCCCGGCGCGCCGAGCATGTCATCGTCGCTGACAAAATAATCATCAAGCTTGAAACCGCCTGTGCCGATGGCTGTCCCGCCGATGAGCGTATAAGGCGCAGCGCGCGTAAAACCTTCCTTGCGTGCATCAATAAGAAAACAGGCAATGCCGCGCCAACCCGAGTCAGGGTCCGTCTGCACATAGGTCACAAAGAGATCGGCGATGGATCCGTTGGTAATCCAGCCCTTTTCACCGTCGAGCCGCCACCCGCCTGTCACTTTCGTGGCGCGTGTCTTAATGCCCGCAAAATCGCTACCGGCTCCCGGTTCACTCAAAGCTGTCGCGCCGAAAATGTCGCCGCGCCAGAGCGCGGGCACGAGCGTATCCAGATGCGCCCGCGTATGGCTCTGTGCCAACCGCGCGGCCACATTATGCGTGTTGATCATCGCAAAGGTGAAGGCCATGTCGACGCGCGACAGCGCTTCGCAAACGGCAAGTTTCAATCGATAGCGTTGCCCGAGCCCGCCCAGCGAATGGGGCACTTCAAGCCGCAGCAGATCGCAATGCGCGGCCTTGCGAATGCCCTCCACAGGGCTCGCGCCTGCTTCCCATGCGTCGGCACTTCCGCGCATGACGTCTTCGCCAAAGGCGCGGGCGCGTGCGAGCAGCGAGAGTTCTTCGTCATTGAGATGGGCGTCGAGAAATCCGCTCATGCTGTTTCCCCGTGGGCTTTTTGTCGTTAGGCTCAGGCCATCATGCACCCATTTGATCCGCGTCAGCCACTGACCTTTTCAGAACCGGACCCCGACCGCGCCACCAAAGAGCGCGCGCTCCATGCCATGAGCAATGACGAGTTGCTCGCGCTCTACAATCTCACCCGCGCCGCCGCCTCTGAGGCACACAAGACGCACGACATGGAAAAAATCTATCCTCTCGTGCGCGGTATGAAGACATTGCAGCGCATCACCGGCGAGCGTGGATTCACTATTCGGGCAAGGCGGTTAACGGCGAAACCAGTTTTATAACGCCCGTCATGGCCGGACTCGATCCGGCCATGACGACGCATTTTGTGGGGAGCAACTGAAAGTCCTAAACTCCCAGCCCCGGCGCCACCATCGCTTCAAGCTGCACGCGCATCTCCTCCGGAATCGGAATGGCCTTCCGCGTCTCAAGATCAAGCGCAATCGCCACAGCTTCAGCCGTCGCCACGGCCTTGCCGGTTTCCAGATCAAACAACCAGTGACCCCAGATGTAAGTCTTCGGCCCCACGCTTTTGAGCCCGCTACGCAGCGTCAGTACGTCGCCTGCCTTGGGGTAGCTGTGATAGTGGAAGCGATACTCCAGCGCCGCACCGCCGACTTTTGAATTTTTTGAACGGTCATCACCGCGCGTCTTGCCGAGAAGGTTCGGAATGCCATCCGACACAATGCCCATGAAATGCCGCGCCACAAGAAACCCTTGTGAATCACATTGCGCCGTCTGCACTTCGCCCTGCCATGTAAAGACAAGTTTCATTTCCTCAGCTTCGGCAAGTGTCGGCGCAACACGTGGTGGATAGATTTCCAAGCCGCGCGGGGCACCATGCGCGGGCAGGTCGATCATCAGTGCCTTGGCGGCGGTCTTCGCGCGTGCGGGCAGGGGCTTCGTCTCGCGCGTTTCGTCGTCCATCAACTCGACGTCAACGGCAAAGCTCGCCGCGACCTCGCCCGACACCGTATTGTACATCTCAATGTAAACCCGCAATCCGAAGTCGCGCACATCGAGCACACCGCCACGCAGCGTGAAAGGCGCGCCGGGCCGTTGCTCGCGCAAAAACCGCACATGATGGTCGCGCGCAAATAACCGTGCGCCTTCGCCCGCTACAAAGCGCGGGCCGAGCCCCAGATGCAACCCGAGGGCGGCAAGTGCCTGCGTCGCCTGTTCCAGATAGAACTGCACATTGAGGTGCCCCATTTGGTCAGATTGCCATGTTTGCACGCTTGAGCGTGCCAGATCGATCATCTCAGCCATCACATCCTCAAATCAAAAAACAACAGATATAAAATCAAAAAATCAGATAAACCGCGCCCGCACCTGCGCCGGAATAGAAACCGCCTTGCGCGTCTCGCGGTCAAACAGCAACCCGAGACCTTCCGCCGCGCACACCGGCTCATGCGTCTCCGCGTTGAACATCCAGTGGCGATAGCGCAGTGTCTTGTCAGCGGCTTCCACAAGCCCCGTGCGCACATAGAGCGTGTCGCCCGCATTAAGTTCACGAAAATAGATAAGCCGCATTTCAACGGTCGCCGTCGCAAGGCCCGATGCCGCCTGCTCGTGGCGCCCAAGCCCGGCTGCCGCCCACATATGTCCTTGCGCATCCGAAAAACGGCTCATGATGAACCGCGCATTCATATGCGCATTGGTATCACATTCCCACGGGTTCACAGCCGAACGATTGCTTTCAAACATGCCCGCTGCATCCGCGCGTTCGCGTGATACTTCGCGGTCAATGACCTCGCGACCGATCCCGCGCGCAGCCGCATAGTCCGGCATCTCGCATTTGAGTTCAGCAGCAAGTTCCTTAGTCGCCTCCGGCCATGTCGTCAGCCGCCGCGTCTCAAGGTCAAGACAACCGACATTGACGACAAAGGTCGCGGCCAACCGGTCATCCAGCACTTCGCGCATTTCCTGAAATTTGACGAGCGTGCGGTCTCGCATCTCGACAATGCCTGAGCGGATGAGAACGAGATCGCTCGTCTTCAATTCGCGGTGAAAGCGGATGTGGTGCTCCAGCGCAATATACCCCCGTCCGCTTGTCGCTTGCTGCGAGGCCGACAGGCCCAGCGCATCACGAATGTGGAACGAGGCGTCAGACGTCTTGGCAATATAGTGCTGGATGTTCATATGCCCCATCTCGTCGCATTCCTGCATCGAGACATAGCCACGATAAGTGTCGAGCATACCGGCCATCACGCCTGTCCTACTTTACTGATATCGCAAACATGGCCGCCGAGCCTTGCGCGCTCCTCGTCTGAAAAGCGCACTGCGCGCCGCGCATCAAGGTCGAGTAATATGGCTGTCACTTCGCTTGTCGCCGCCAGCAACCCGGTTTCTGCATTGAACATGAAATGACAAATGCGGATCGTCTTGTCAGCGACTTCCGTGAGTGCGCTTTTGACAATCAGAATATCGCCCGACAATATCTCGCGGATATAGTTCAGCCGCTGCTCCAGCACCACGCTGCCGCGACGGCTGGCGATCATGCTCTGTTTGTCGAGCCCCAACCCCTGCCACAAATGGCCCGACCCGTCCGAATAGCGCGAAATATAGAACTGCGTATTCATATGACCGAAATCATCGCAATGCTGCGGGCTCACCGCACCGCGATAGCTCTCGATGAAACCGCCGCCTTCGGTGTCTGCCAGCGTAAGATCGGCAAGTCGCGTCTCGCGTTTGACGCTGCGTCCCTCGGCATAATCCGGCAACGGCCCGATCAATGCGCGACCTTTGTTGAGTGCGTCCTCGTCCCATGCCACAAGGCGGCGTGTCTCCATGTCGAAAGACGCACTCACGGCGACAATAGTGGCCGCGAGTTCGTTCGTCGCCGCGTTCCACAATTCATGTAAGACCACCAGCGTCTTCTCGTGCATGTCGATCAGCCGCGTGCGCATGGTGAACATATCGCCAGCCAGCAATTCGCGGTGAAAGCGACAATGTTCTTCAAGCGCAATTATTGTGCGTTTTGACGTGCGGATGCGGCTCGGCGTGAGCCCCAGCGCGTGACGCAGAAAGAATGCCCCGTCGGACGCGCGTGCCACATAGAACTGAACATTCATATGGCCGATCTCGTCACATTCCCATGTGTTGACCGCGCCACGCAGGCTTTCGAAATAGCCGTCTGTCAGTTGCATCGCTTATTTGCCGATGACGCGGGCGAGGAAAGCATCCTGTGCCGCATTGGCCGCGCGTGAAATCTCACCGGGAAATGCAACAAAGCCATGCGCCCCGCCGGGATAGACACCGAGTTCGGCTTCATTGCCCGCAGCGATCCAGCGCGCGTGCATGAAGAGACTATCGTCCAGCAGTGCATCGCGCGTACCGATGGTGAAGAGGGCAGGCGGCATATCGTTGAGACGCGCATAAAGCGGCGAAATGTCAGGGTCGCGTCGCGTCGCATGATCTGGCACGAATGCATCGTAGAATTTTTCCATGTCGATCGTGCGCAACACAAGGCGTTCACTGCCGAAGGCCTTCTGGCTCGGTGTCATGGAGAGATCGAAAGCACCGAAGACAAGGTTCGCGCCTTTGAAGCCTGTGTAGCCGTGGCGATCGCGCATGCGTAGCACGGTGACTGCGGCCAGATGCCCGCCCGCGCTTTCGCCGCCGATGGTGAGGACGTCTGTGCCGAATTCGGCCTTGGCATTTTTCACAAGCCAAAGCGCCGCCGCCTCGCAATCGTCGGGACCCGCCGGATAGGGATATTCCGGCGCAAGGCGATATTCGACGCTGACGCAAGCCATGCCGGTGTTTTTGACAATGCGTTCCAGCATCGGGTCCTGCTGGTTCGATGCGCCCAGCACCCAGCCGCCGCCGTGGAGGTGCAAATAGACGCCGGTCGGGTTCTTCGGCCCGATGATGCGCAGGGATACTTTGACACCTTTGCCATCGATCTCGATCACGCGGGCCTCAGGCGACAGCACAGGAGCCGGGAAAACGCTTTCGCCGCGCGCCCGTGCGTCGCGCGCCTTTTGTGCGCCCGCGTCCCACCATTCCGGCGCGTCCGTGCTTAGCATTTTGATGATGGCGTCGTTGATGCCTTTGGTCTCCGTCGAAATGGCATCAGGCCGGAACAGGGCAGGGTCAAACGGATTTTTCGTCATGGCGGCGTCTCCCGATAATTTTGCCGCAGATTAGACCGGATTTTATCCGCTTCGTCTAATCTGCGGCGCGTCGGGAGCGCCGCCGGATTTGAACAGCGCCAGGCAGCATCCGGCAGTGTCAGACAGCTGCCGCATAAGGCGGCGCGGGATCATATTGCATGCCGTGTTGTGTGAAGCGCGCATGGTCTTCGCCATGCATCTGGCCGGTGAGCCATAGCGCCATGTCGATGCCTGCCGATACGCCGGCCGAAGTTACAACATTGCCGTCGCGCACATAGCGCACTTTTTCCAGCACTTCCGATGCCTCGCCGCGTTCGCGCAAAGTCTCGATGAAAGCCCAATGCGTCGTCACGCGCTTGCCTTTGGCCGGTCCCGCCGCCGTCAGCACGAGCGAGCCCGTGCAAACGCTCGTCACCCATTCGCATGTGGCAGACACTTTCGCCACCCAATCGAGCAGCGGCTGGTTCAGCACCTCGCGCCGCGTGCCCTGTCCGCCGGGGATCAGCAACACATCAAGCTTCGGCGCATCGGCAATCGAGCAATCTGCTTCCACGCGCATGCCCTTGGCGCAGGTGACAGTCTTGCCGTTTTCCGAAATCAAAATAACCCTGTCGGGCTTCGGCTTGCCGCTATGGCCATACATCTCGTTCGACATGGTGAACACCTCGTAAGGTCCCACGAAATCAAGCTCCTCAGCATCGTCGAAAATCAAAATGCCGATCGTCCGATTATGCGCCATGAGTTGTATCCTCCAATAAATATGTGCGGGCGACAGGTCGCCGTGCGGTTTGAAAACGTTCGCGGTAGCGGTTCGGCGTGACGCCGAGATGGCGGATGAAAGCGCGCCGCATGCGCTCGGCCTGCCCGAAGCCTGCGTCAAGGGCCACACGTTCGAGCGGCACATGCGCGTCTGCAAGCCGCCTGCGCGCTTCATCAAGCCTTGCGCGTTCCACGAATAGGGCAGGTGTCATCGCGGCGGATTCAGCAAAGCGCCGCGCGAAATTGCGCTCGCTCATCCGCGCGACACCGGCCAGATGCGGCACGGTCAGGTCGGCGCAAGGATTAGTGATGATATAGCTGCATACTTGTGCAATACGTTCGTCGTCCACACCTTGCGCGGCAAGCTGCGCTGAAAATTGCGATTGCCCGCCCGGTCGCATCAGATACATCACATGCTGGCGCGCAAGGGCGAGCGCCATGTCGCGACCTAGATCATCCTCGACCAACGCGAGTGCGAGGTCCATGCCCGCCGTTACGCCCGCCGATGTCCAGACGTTTCCGTCGCGAATAAAAATCGCATCGCCATCGACGGCGACGTCCGGATAATCGCGCGTGAGCTTTGGCGCAAAGGCCCAATGGGTCGCGGCGCGTTTGCCGTCGAGCACACCGGCAGCGGCCAGCAGCAAAGCGCCCGTGCAAATGGATACCGTTCGCAGTGCGAGCGGTGAGGCGCGGCGGATGAAGCCGAGGACCGCGGCGTCATGTTCCAACTCCCGCGTGCCCTGTCCGCCCGACACGAGAAATGTGTCGACCGCTTTCAGGTCATTGTGGGTGAGGTCGCCAAAGGCGCGTCCCGCAAAAAGCGTAAGCCCGCTCGTCGTCATAACAGGGCCTGCTTTCGCGGCCACCAGTTCGATGGCATAGGCGGGCTCCCCCTCCGGCGTCAGCGCCGAGGAGAGGATCTGCAAGGGCCCCGCAATGTCGAGAATCTGCGCGTCATCAAAGCCGAGCATCAGCACGCGGCGGGGAGAGGCTTTGGCTGGGATGATCTGGGTCATAAGGGCAGATTAGCCTCGAACCCTCTTGGCAGAAATGCCAAAGAAGACGCAAATTCAGCCAAAGCGCCGGAAGTTATCCTTCCTTCGCCGCCCGCCATCCGGCCATCGCCAGTGCCACAGCTGCTGCAAACGCTCCGACGATGCCCGCCATGAACACGAGGAAATTGAACGTGTTCCAGTCCATCCCCGTCATGCCCGTGCCGCGTCCGCCTGTCATGGCCGACACATTCGACGCCACCACATTGGTCCAGCCTGCCACGATGAGGCCCCAGAAGATGACGTTCTGCAGCCGCCCGCTCATGGCGATCTGCGCCGCAGCGGCGGCTGCCGCAATCATCAGCATGCCGTTCAGCACGCCTTCCAGATGCGCCATATGCCAGGCGCGCACATCGCCGATCATCCCCTCCGCGCCGCTCGTCATTTGTGCCGTCACCGCCGTGGCATAAGGAATGCCGGACAGATAACCCGCGAGCAGCACCAGCGCGCCATTGGCAATGAGGTATCCCGTCAGTCGCTTGTTCATCGTCTCTCCCCCCATGAATAAAAAAGGCGGGAAGTTGCCTTCCCGCCTTGGTTCCGTTCACGCCTTCAGCGTGCATTTGCCGTTGTTGATCACCACCACATCGCGTTCCTTCACGCGGGCGCGGAAGGAGACGATGTTGCCGTCCTTCCAGAGGTCCACCGCGATGGTCTCGCCGGGAAACACCGGCGACGAAAACCGCACATCGAAGCCGACAATCTTCGTCGGGTCATAGTCGCAGACCGACGACGAGATAATCGCGCGGCAGCAGGTGCCATAGGTGCAAAGCCCGTGCAGGATCGGACGCGGAAAGCCCGCCGCCTTGGCAAATTCAGGGTCCGAATGCAGCGGGTTGCGGTCGCCCGACAAGCGATAGATCAACGCCTGATCGGGCCGTGTGTCCACTTCCACTGTTTCGTCCGGCGCGCGTGTCGGCATCGTGTGGGGCGTCGGCGCACCTTCGCGCGGGCCGCCGAAGCCGCCGTCGCCGCGGGCAAAAGTCGTGCCTTCCATCGTGCAGAGCTTGTCGCCTGTTTTCTTGTCGCTGATGATTGTCTCGCTTACCACAATCGCGCCCTTGTCCGCGCCCTTGTCCCAGACGCCGACAACGCGGCTGTCGACGCTGATCGTCGTGGCGACGGGCAGCGGCTTATGCATGGTGAGTTTCTGTTCGCCGTGCACCACCATCAGATAATTGATGCCGCTGTCGCGCATCCCGCCTGCGCCCCAAGCGATGACGCTGGACATGGTCGGAATGGTTTTCATGTCGCGCTCATAAACGAAGGGCAGTTCCTTCGTGTTCATCGGATCGCGGCCAAAACCCACGCCCAGCGCATAAAGCATCGTCTCGCGGTCGCCATAAGTGAACTCTTGGCCCGTCACTTTCGACGCCATCAGATTTTCATAATTGATCGCCATTGCGGCCTCCCGTGGTTTTTTCGATTTTTCTATTTCGTCATGGCCGGACTTGATCCGGCCATGACGTGTAAATGTGAAACCTCACATCCCCTTCGGCATCTGCGGCACACCATCGGGCATATGCGCCCAGGGCTGCGCCGACGACGTGTAAAGCACGATGCCGGGGTTGAACGCGGCGGCACTGTCCAGCGTGCCAACTTTGATAACCCAGATTTGCGGGGCGCTCTCGACATCGGATAAAACCTGCGTGCCGCAATTTTCACAAAACTTGCGCGTCACGTTCTTGCCGCTGTCGCCCTTCTTTGTGAAGTCCTTGAGCTTGCCCTTGGTGATCTTTAGCGCATCGCGCCCGACGATCACAAGCGAGGCCGGTTCGCCGCCTGAAACAAACTGGCAGTCGCGGCAATGGCAAAGCGCATTGCCCATCGCGGGGCCGCTGGCTTCATAGCGCACCGCGCCGCACAGGCATCCGCCGGTCATTGTGTCGGTCATATTCGTAGTCCTCCCTGATTTTGTTGGGGCAAGCCTACCTTTCGCCGAGCACTTTCCACAAGCTTGTTGCGGTCATCACCTGTTCACCGGCAACTGTGAAAGAGGCCGAAACAAACATCACCGACCGCGTCTTCTTTTCTACCTTGGTGCGGCATTCAATGGTCGCGCCGCGGGCCACATCAGCGAGAAAACTCGCCTGCAAACTCATGGTGACGCAGGGTTTGTCGCCCGATCCGCGCCAGGCCGCGCCGCCCAGAAACGCGTCGGCAAAGGTCATCATCATGCCTTCATGCACATATCCGTCGGCGTGCAGGTGGCGTTCGTCAGCGACAAAGGCAGAGACGCGGCTCCCGTCCGGTTCCACGCGTTCAAACAGAGGCCCCATCAGCGCTTCAAACGGATCATGCAGCGCCTGCGCGACAAAGCCCGCAGGCGGCGTCACCTCGACAGGCGAGGCAATGGGCTTGCGCGTTTCGGCGGCAGTGGTGTTGCCTTCGCTCATTTCGCGCCAGCCGCCTTGATGCCATAGACACCGGTGGCGCTCATCAGCAGCCGGTCGCCGACTTTCAGCGTGCCCGATATGAACATGACGCTGCGGGTGGCGCGGGTCACGATCGCGCGACCCTCCACGCGCTCGCCGGTCTCGCCCGCGCTCACAAAATCGCAATTCAGCGACAGCGGCTTGGCGCCGGATCCGGCCTCTTTGGCCGCCGCCGTCCGGCTTGCGACCTCGCCCATGACGATGGAGACAAGGCTCATCATCATGCCGCCGTGCAGCCTCGCGTCGCCGTTGAGGTGCTGGGGCGCGATATCGAGCAGAAAGAGTGCGCCGTCCGCCTCCGTGCCACCCATCACTGGGCCTGCAAATCCGCCGAATCCGGTGGTTTGCACAGGTGAAAATCCGGCGGGAAAGGGCGTGTTCGTCATGATCGGCACTCTTGAACAGGGGGAGGGGCAGTGGGGAGGGTGCATGGTGAGGCAATGTCCGGCTCCTGTCTAAAGCCCTTGGGAGCCGAACGAAAGGGGCAAAAAGCCGCCGCCCGCCTGACCGGCAGCGCCCGATCCGGGCCGCGTCCTGTCCACATTTGTTCAGGTGGGGTGCCACAAACGCAAGGGCCGCTTGGAGATTCTCCTTTCCGAAGGCGGTGCGGGCCGTTTATGGTGCGCCCAACGCAGGCGACCCCCAGCCCGAGCCGCACGCCCTAGAGCATGCGCAACGGCAAAGGCCGCCCGGCAGAATTTCAAAAACGCTCCCGGAGGACTTCCATGTCGAGAGAAGCAGTCATCGTTTCCACAGCCCGTACCGGCCTTGCCAAAGCAGGTCGCGGCGGCTTCAACAACACGCACGGCGCTGCCATGGGCGGCCACGCCATCCAGCACGCCATCGCGCGCGCCGGCGTCGAGCCCGGTGAAATCGAAGACGTCATCATGGGTTGCGGCAATCCTGAAGGCGCCACCGGCATGAACACGGGCCGCCTGGCCGCTCTCTGGGCCGGTTGCCCCGTGACGACATCGGGCACCACGCTCAACCGTTTCTGCTCGTCGGGCCTCAACTCCATCGCCATCGCTGCTGGTCGCGTCATCAACGAAGGCGTGCCGGTCATGGTCGGTGCAGGCGTTGAATCGATCTCGCTCGTTTCGATGGGTGGCACGAACCTCAAGAACATCACCGAAGAAAAGCTGATGAGCGAATATCCCGCTCTTTGGATGCCGATGATCGAAACAGCCGACATTGTGGCCAAGCGCTACAACGTCAGCCGCGAATATCAGGACGAATACTCCCTGCGCAGCCAGCAGCTCACAGCCGCCGCTCAGGCCGCCGGTCTCTACAAGGACGAAATCGTCCCGATGAAGACCAAGATGAACGTGATGAACAAAGAGACAAAAGAAGTCTCCGTTGTTGACGTCACTGTTGATCGCGACGAATGCAATCGTCCCGAAACCACGCTCGAAGGCCTCTCCTCGCTGAAGCCCGTTCGTGGCGAAGGCAACTACGTCACCGCCGGCAATGCCTCGCAGCTGTCCGATGGTGCCGCCGCTGTCGTCATCATGGAACGCAAAGAAGCTGAAAAGCGCAACCTCGCGCCGCTCGGCATCTTCCGCGGCTTCGCGGTTGCCGGTTGCGAGCCCGACGAAATGGGCATCGGCCCCGTCTTCGCCGTGCCGCGTCTGCTCGAACGGCACGGTCTCAAGGTTCAGGACATCGACCTCTGGGAACTGAACGAAGCTTTCGCCAGCCAGTGCCTCTACTCGCGCGATCGTCTCGGCATTGACCCCGACAAGTACAACGTCAACGGCGGCTCGATCTCCATCGGCCACCCCTTCGGCATGACCGGCACACGTTGCACGGGCCACCTTCTGCTCGAAGCCCAGCGTCGCAAGGCCGCTGGCCAGAAGCTGAAATACGGCGTCGTCACCATGTGCATCGGCGGCGGCATGGGTGCGGCTGGTCTCTTCGAATTCGCATAAGCGTTTTTGATACCTGATACGAAAGGCCCGTCAGTAATGACGGGCCTTTCCTTTTAAGTGGCATCAGGCGCGCGGATAGAGCAATTGCTGGGTGCAGCGGAATAGCGCGATCACCTGCTCCTTGCCCTCGCGTTCGGTCGTGACGGTTGCGTCCCAGACCTGGGTCGAGCGGCCGCCGTGAACCAGTCTGGCTGCGACCAGCACCACGCCTTTACGCGCAGTGCCGAGAAAATTTGATTTGATTTCCAGCGTAGCAAAGCCTGTCGCGCCTTCGGGCAGCGTGGAAACGCAGCCATAGCCGCAAGCGGAATCGGCCAGCGTCACGACGCTGCCTGCATGCAAAAATCCATTCGCCGCAAAATGGTGAGGTTTCACTTCGAATTCACCTTCGGCAATGCCAGGCTCGATACGCGTCCATTCAAAGCCGAGAAAATTCGGCAAAGTGCCGCGCTCGCGTTCCTTGAGGATCGAAAGAAAATCCGGTGTCTGTGTCATGTCATGCCTCTGTTCAAATTGTCCCTGTGAAGTAGGTGCAAATTGAAAACGTGCTCAGGCCGCATCAGCGCAGTATGGTTTGCGCAAAAGTGAAAATCAGCGGAAAACGTAGCGATCAACGGGAGATGTTCAGAGCCATGCGGATGTTTGACGATTTTGAACAGGGCGAGCGTTGGGAGGTCGACGCCACCTATGTGATGAGCGAAGACGAGATCGTGTCCTATGCCAAAAAATGGGATCCGCAACCCTTCCACATCGACAAGGACGCGGCTGCCAAATCCATCTACGGCACATTGACTGCCTGCGGCACACATATTCAGGCGGTGGTGCTTTATCTCGCCGCCCGTCTGCCGGAAGAAACCGCCGTCCTCGGCGCGCTTGGCTACGACGAAGTGCGTTTCCACAAAGCCGCAAAACTCAACGACACGCTCCGCCTCGTCATCGAATGTATCGAGACAAAACCGAGCAGCTCAAAACCTGATCGTGGTGTCGTGAAAAACCGTCACATCCTGATGAACCAATCAGACGAAGTGGTTTTCACCCAGACGACAACATTGCTGATTAAGAGAGCCTAAGCCTCTTAATCCGACTTTGGTTCAAAGCCCCAGCACCAGCTTCGCCATGATCCCGCGCTGGATTTCGTTTGACCCGCCGTAGATCGACGCGGCGCGGTTGTTGAGATAGCGCGGCATGGCAGTCATGCCATAGGCCGGTCCGACAGGTTCAACATTCGACCCCGGCGCGCGCGCGTCCATTTGTTCGACATGCGCATAATAGGCCATGACTTCGATAGCGAGTTCGTCAATCGCCTGCGTCATCTCCGTGCCGCGTGTTTTCAGCATCGACGACGCCGGACCCGGATTGCCCTTGGCGGCGATCTCGTCCATCACGCGATGCTCGGTTACTTCCATCGCCTTCACCGAGATTTCAGCGTCGATCAGCTTGGCGCGAAACGAAGTGTCGTCAATCAGCTTCTCGCCTGTGTCCGCGCGTTCAGCGCTCGCCATGGCGCGCACTTTTTCAACACCCACCGCAAGCCCCGCCGCGAAGGCACCGCCACGTTCAAATTCGAGGAGATATTTAGCGACCGTCCAGCCGTCGTTTTCCGGCCCTACGCGGTTGGCCTTCGGCACGCGCACATTGTCGAAGAACACCTGGTTCACTTCGTGCTCGCCCGCCAGCGTGATGATCGGCTCGACCTTGATACCGGGGGTATCCATTTCGAGCAGAATGAATGTGATGCCCTGCTGCGGCTTGCCGGAATTGTCGGTGCGCACAAGACAGAACATGCGATTGGCAAAATGCGCATGCGTCGTCCATATTTTCGATCCGTTGAGCACATAGTCGTCGCCTTCGCTCACCGCCTTGAGTTGCAGCGAGGCAAGGTCGGAGCCCGAGCCGGGTTCGGAATAGCCCTGACACCAATAGTCTTCACCGGCCAGCATCCGCGGCAGAAAGAAATCCTTCTGTGCCTGCGTGCCGTATTTCATCAGCACCGGCGCACACATGCGAAGACCCATGGGGCTCAGATGCGGCGTGCCGTAGCGCGCGCACTCCGACGCCCAGATATATTTCTGCATGTCGTT
>JAUSLL010000029.1 GCA_030649335.1 Parvibaculum sp.
CCGAGGACGCGCCGGACATGAGCATCGTCTGAAGCCATGTCTCACAATACATTCGGCCATCTTTTCCGCGTGACCACCTGGGGCGAAAGCCACGGGCCGGCGCTCGGCTGCGTGGTCGATGGCGCACCTGCGATGATGCCGATTACAGCTTCGGACATTCAGCATTGGCTTGATATGCGCAAGCCCGGCCAATCGCGCTTCACGACGCAGCGGCGCGAACCGGACGAAGTGAAAATTCTTTCCGGCACGTTCATCGACGAGAAGTCGGGGCTTGAAGTGACGACCGGCACGCCGATTTCGCTGATGATCGAGAATGTCGATCAGCGGTCGAAAGACTATGGCGACATCAAAGAAAAATTCCGGCCCGGTCATGCCGACTACACCTATTTAGCCAAATACGGCATCCGTGATTATCGCGGCGGCGGGCGCTCGTCCGCGCGCGAGACAGCGGCGCGTGTTGCTGCCGGTGGTATTGCGCGCAAAGTGCTGAACGGCGTCACGATCCGTGGTGCGCTGGTGCAGATGGGCCCGCACAAGATCGACCGCGCCAACTGGAACTGGGACGAGACGGGGAACAACCCGTTCTGGTGCCCTGACGCCAAGGCGGCGGCGATGTGGGAAGATTATCTCGATGGTGTGCGCAAGGCGGGATCGTCTTGCGGCGCCGTCATTGAAATCGTCGCCTCCGGTGTGCCGGTCGGCTTCGGTGCGCCGATCTATGGCAAGCTTGACGGTGACCTTGCCGCTGCGCTGATGAGCATCAATGCGGTTAAAGGCGTTGAAATCGGCGACGGGTTTGCGGCGGCGGCGCTGAGCGGCGAAGAAAACGCTGATGAAATGCACAGCGGCAATGCGGGTCCGATTTTCACATCGAACCATGCAGGCGGTATTCTCGGCGGCATTTCGACGGGACAAGACATTGTCGCGCGTTTTGCGGTGAAGCCGACCTCATCCATCCTTGCGCCGCGCGCCACGATCAACCGTGCGGGCGAAGACACGGAAATCCAGACCAAGGGTCGTCATGATCCGTGCGTCGGTATCCGCGCTGTGCCTGTGGGCGAAGCGATGGTGGCTTGCGTGCTCGCCGACCATTTGCTGCGCCATCGCGGCCAAAACGGATAAGGCTTTACGGCTAGGACTTTTCAAACACCATGACTTTGGAGAGGAAGGCCGGCGTTGCGCTGGTCTGCGTGAGCCCCTGCGCGCCAAAGAGCGCGGCGAAATCTGTTGCCAAATATGACGTGAAATAGGGCTCGTGAAAGCCGATGGGGAAGACTTCGAGGAGACCGTCGAAGTCGGGCGTGTCGCCTGTTTGCAGCGCGTCCATGATGATCGCTGTGCCGCCTGGTTTCAACACACGGGCGATTTCGGCGGCGACCGTTTTACGAATTTTGGGCGGCAACTCGTGGAAGAGATAGATGCAAGCCACGATGTCTTGCGAGGCATCGGCGACGGGCATGGTTTCGGCATTGGCTTCGATGATGCTGAGCCCGCGCCGTGACCCGTGACGGGCTTTAGCTTCCGCGACATAGGCGGGCGACAGATCAAAGGCGGTGACGTTGAGACGCGGGAAATTTGCGGCGACGTCGGCGAGGTATCCGCCTGTGCCGCAGGCGACTTCCAGCATAGCGACCTTGCGCTGATCGCGCCCCTTCAACGCCTGCGCCAATGGCACAAGGGCCTGGCGGCGCATGGCACCCGCTGTGCCGGTGAACAGGACTTCGACTTGCGTGTCGTAAAGCTTGGCAGATTTCTCGCTCATCCAGCCATCGGTCTGGTAGTGGAAATTCTGCAAATAATAGCGCGGGAATTGTTCGCGCAATTCATCGCTCATTACTTCGGAATGATTGCGCGACAAGCGGCGCTCATCAACTTTGCGAGCATCTTTGAAAAAGCGGAGGCTGGCGGCAAGCGCGTCGGCAGGTGACGCCAACCCTGCAGGCGCACGATAGAGACCGGCGTCGATGTTGCGCCAGTCGCGTTCGAAGAGCGCGCGCATCTGGGCGGCGATGCCCTGCCATTTGGGAAAATGACCTTTGACGACGGGCTTTGTTTCGCCTTCAGGCACCAGAGGTCCGCGCATGCGGTTGAGCGCAATGTAATGGCTCGCGTACCACGCGACGCGCGCACCCTGCCCTACTCCGTAACCGATCCTCGAAAGCGGACGCGCCATGGCGTGTCACTCCTTTACGAAAGTGCCGACCAACTCAATATGGGGTGACCAAAGGAATTGGTCCACCGGCGTGACGCGCGTGAGGCGATAACCGCCGTCGATCAGCACGCGGGCGTCACGCGCGAAGGTCGCCGGATTGCAGGACACGCCGACAATAACAGGCACGGATGAGGCCGCCAGCATTTCGACCTGCGCGGCGGCACCCGCGCGCGGCGGATCGAAGACCACGGCGTCGGTTTTCAAGAGTTCCGACATATGGATCGGGCGGCGGAAGAGATCGCGCGTCACGAGTTCGACGGGTTTCAGCTTCAGTGCCGGACCCTGCTCGCGCAATGCGCGGTCGATGGCGGCGAGAGATTTCGCTTCGCCTTCGACGCCCAGCACAGATGATTTACGCGCGAGCGCCGCTGTGAATGTGCCGCAACCGGCGAAAAGATCGACGACATGCTTGGCATCGCCCACCGCTTCCAGCACAAGGCGGACAAGGGTTTCTTCGCCTGATTTTGTGGCCTGCAGGAAAGCGCCGGGCGGCGGCATGACGCGCAGGCCCGAGAGCGTGATGGTTGGTTTGCGGCGTTCCGACAGAATGTCGCCGTCCCATGTGAGACGCGCGAGGTCGGCGGCGGTGGCGCGCTGGGCAAGGTCTGCACGTAAGGGACCGTCGGGTGCTTCCTTGCCACCGGTGACGGCAACGTCGAGGCCGGCCTCAGTGGCCGTGACAGAAAGCGAGGCGCGACCTTTGCGCGAGAGGCCGGGGGCGACGACTTCGCCCAATATGGTGAGGGCGGCTTCGATTTCCGGCACGATGAGCGGGCATTCGGACACGGCGACGATGTTGTGGCTCGCACGCGCATAGTAACCGAGCGTCACGCCCTTCTTGGTGCGGGTGGCGGCGAAAGTGGCGCGGCGGCGGGAATTGGAACCGGCTGAAATGAGTGTATCGACTTCAACGTCGATCCCGCGCGCGGACAGAGCGGCGATGACCTGAAGACGCTTCCATTCGGCGTAAGCGTTCGCCTCGACATGCTGCAAGGCGCAACCGCCGCATTGGCCGAAATGTTTGCAGGGCGGTTTGATGCGCGAGGAGGACGGCTCCAGAATTTTCAGGAGGTCGGCTTTGCCTTCGGCATTTGGGCGCACGCGGACGCGCTCACCGGCGAGCGCGAGGGGGACGAAAATCTGTGCGCCATCGACTTCGGCGACGCCATCGCCGAGGTGGCCGAGCGTGTCGATGGTGATGTCGAGTTCGTCGGTGGAGAGCGTGGATTGCATTACAAATGACTTCAGAGAGGAAGATGGATCCCCCGGTCAAGCCGGGGGAAGTCGGTCAGGATTTAGTCGCGGCCAGCAGGAACTCTTTGTTTCCGTCGCCGCCGAGGACCGGGCTTTCGGTGATGCCGAGGACGGTCCAGTGGCCGGTGCCGGTGAGCCAGTTGGTGATGTTATCGCATGTTTTTGCGTGTAAATCCGGATCGCGGACGATGCCGCCTTTGCCGACGAGGCCCTTGCCCACTTCAAACTGGGGTTTGATCAGCACGATCATACGGGCGTTTTCGGCCATAAGCCCGAGGGTTGTCGCCAGCGCCTTTTCGAGGCTGATGAAACTCACGTCGCAGGTGAGGATTTCCGGCGCGGGCGTCAGATGGGCGGCGGTCACGTCTTTGGCGTTCAACCCTTCGAGCGAGGTGACGCGCGGGTCGTCCCGTAGTGCAGGCACAAGCTGGCCATGGCCGACGTCGATGGCGGTGACATGGGCGGCGTGGCGTTCGAGCAGGACTTGTGTGAAACCGCCGGTGGAGGCGCCGATGTCCACGCAATTCTTGCCCGCCACATCGATGCCGAAATGATCGAGCCCGTGGATGAGTTTGAGCGCGGCGCGCGAGACGTAGCCGTGAGCGGCTGAACTGACTTCGACGAGATCATCGTCGCCGACAAGCTGCGCGGGCTTGACTGCCACCTGCCCGCCGACCGACACATGACCGTCGCGGATTTCGGCCTGCGCACGGGCGCGGCTGGGCATGAGGCCAAGCTCGACCAGATGCTGGTCGAGACGCTTGCGCTCTTTGCTCATGGGCTGGATCAGAGCGTCGTCGGCGCGGTGGCGCGACGGGCGGCAAATTCGGCCATCTCGCTCTGGAGACCCAAAGCGGAAAGCGCGGCCTCGACCATTGAACTTGCCGTGAGACCGGCCAGCTCATACATGCGTTCGGGTTTGTCGTGGTCGATGAAGACATCCGGAAAATGCAGCGGGCGCACTTTGAGGCCGTGATCAAGCGCACCGGAGCGGGCGAGATAATCGAGCACATGGGACGAGAAGCCGCCGACGGAACCTTCTTCGGTGATGAGCAGGACTTCATGCTCGCGCGCCAGACGCGTGATGAGGTCTTCATCGAGCGGCTTGGCAAAGCGTGCGTCGGCCACTGTCGTTGAAAGACCGAGCGCGCCGAGTTGTTCGGCGGCCTTCATCGATTCGGCGAGACGCGTGCCGAGCGAGAGGATCGCAACCTTGGTGCCCTCGCGCATGATGCGGCCCTTGCCGATTTCGAGCGGCGTGCCGATCACCGGCATTTCGATGCCGACACCTTCGCCGCGCGGATAGCGCAAGGCAGAGGGACGATCATCAATGGCGACGCAAGTGGCCACCATATGTTTCAGCTCGCATTCATCCGCTGCCGCCATGACGACGAAATCCGGCAGGCAGGAGAGATAGGCGAGATCAAACGAGCCCGCATGCGTCGGACCATCGGCACCGACGAGACCGGCGCGGTCGATGGCGAAACGCACGGGCAGACGCTGGATCGCCACGTCATGCACAACCTGATCGTAGGCGCGCTGCAGGAATGTTGAATAGATGGCGCAGAAGGGTTTGAAGCCTTCTGTGGCAAGGCCCGCCGCGAATGTGACCGCGTGTTGTTCAGCAATACCAACGTCAAATGTGCGGTCGGGATAGAGTTTGCCGAAATGATCAAGGCCTGTGCCCGATGGCATGGCGGCGGTGATCGCCACAATCTTGTCGTCGGTTGCAGCATGCGCGATCAGCGCGTCGGCGAAGACGCGCGTGTATTGCGGGGCATTGGGCGTGGCTTTGGCTTGCGCGCCGGTGATGACATCGAATTTATTGACGCCGTGGTATTTGTCGGCGGCGGCTTCGGCGGGCGCATAGCCCTTGCCTTTTTGCGTGACGACATGCACGAGGATGGGGCCCTCGCCTGCGTCGCGCACATTCTTCAAGACCGGCAAAAGGTGATCGAGATTGTGACCGTCGATGGGGCCGACATAGTAAAGGCCCAATTCTTCAAACAAGGTGCCGCCGGTCGCCATGCCGCGCGCATATTCCTCGGCGCGACGGGCCCGCTCTTCGATGCTTTTGGGAAAGAGTTTGGCAATTTCTTTGGCAAAATCGCGGACGGAACGATAGGCGCTGCCGGAAATGAGGCGCGCGAGATAGGCCGACATACCACCGACAGGCGGCGCGATCGACATATCATTGTCGTTCAGCACGATGATGAGGCGGCTGTCCATGGCGCCGGCGTTGTTCATGGCTTCGTAGGCCATGCCCGCGCTCATCGCGCCATCGCCGATGACGGCGACGACATTGTTTTTGCCGCCTTTGAGGTCGCGGCCAACGGCCATGCCGAGGCCTGCGGAAATCGATGTGGAGGAATGCGCCGCGCCGAAGGGATCGTATTCGCTCTCGGCGCGTTTGGTGAAGCCTGAAAGGCCACCGGCCATGCGCAAGGTGCGGATGCGGTCGCGGCGGTTGGTCAGAATTTTATGCGGATAGGCCTGATGGCCGACGTCCCAGATGAGACGATCTTCCGGCGTGTTGAACACATAATGAAGCGCGACTGTCAGCTCAACGACGCCGAGACCGGCACCGAGATGGCCGCCTGTGACGGACACCGCATCGATTGTTTCGGCGCGCAATTCATCCGCCACCTGACGAAGATCGCTCTCGGGCAAGCGGCGCAGATCCGCCGTGTGCGAGATGCCGTCGAGGAGTGGTGTATGCGGTTTATTGCTCAAAACTGGAACCTCGGCACATGCCGATAAAAAGAGGCCGGATTGCCGGAACATCCGGCGGGGAGGTCAGACGCGGCGGTTTATAACGAAACGCGCAGCCTGACGCAAAAGGTCGGCTTTTTCGTCAAATAAATCAAGGTGTTGGATCGCCTGCTCGGACAGCATGCGGGCCTGGTCGCGGGCGCGTTCGACCCCGAGAATCGACACGAAAGTGGCCTTTCCGGCCTCTGCGTCCTTGCCTGTCGCCTTGCCCAATGCGGCGGCTTCTCCTTCTACATCAAGAAGATCGTCGGCAATCTGGAAGGCGAGCCCCATGTCGTGGGCGTATGCCCGCAACGCATGGCGGCGCTCGCGCGGGGCGCGACCAAGGACCGCACCCGCTTCGCAGGAAAAAGCGATCAAAGCGCCGGTTTTGAGCTGTTGAAGCCGCGTGATGGCGCCGATGTCCACGGCCTTGCCTTCGGACGCGAGATCGATCATCTGGCCACCGACCATGCCATGCGCGCCGGACGCCAGCGCCAGACGGCGGACGAGATCGACACGGACTTCGGCCAGTTCATGCGTGTCGCGGTCGGCGAGAATTTCAAAAGCGAATGTGAGAAGCGCGTCGCCCGCGAGCACGGCGGTTGCCTCGTCGAATTTGCGATGGACTGTGGGGAGGCCACGGCGGAGATCATCGTCGTCCATGCAGGGCAAATCGTCATGGACCAGTGAATAGGTGTGGACACATTCGATGGCGGCGGCGGCACGCAGCGCCGCGCCCTTGTGGACACCGAAGAGACCAGCACTCTCGCAGACGAGAAAGGGGCGGAAACGTTTGCCACCTGCCATGATGGCGTAACGCATGGCTTCGGCGACGCGGGCTTCCGGTCCATCGGGACGCGGCAGCAGCGCGTCGAGCGTGGCTTCGACGGCGGCGCGGGCCTCGTCGATGGCAATATCGAATTGTTGCGGGCTGACGGGCATCCGCGCTGACCTTTACTCGACGTCGAGGGGCTGGGTGCCTGTCGGCTCACCGCTGGCTGACAGCGTAATCTTTTCGACCTTGGCTTCGGCGGCTTTGAGGCGCTTTTCGCAATGAGCTTTGAGTGCTGTGCCGCGCTCGTAAAGCTCGATGGATTTTTCGAGCGGCGCGTTGCCGCTTTCAAGCTGCGCCACAATCTGTTCGAGCTCCGCCAGCGCATCTTCAAAATTCAGCTTTTCAATATCGGCGTTGGGCGTGGCCATGAAATTTCCTCAAAAGTTAGATCGCGGATTGCAGCGCGCGGACATGGGCTGCGGTGCTGGACTTCAGTGCGCCCAAGTCATAGCCGCCCTCGAGCGTCGAGACAACGCGGCCCGCGCAATGTTCATCGGCATAGCGCATCAACTCGAGCGTCGCCCATGCGTAATCATCGTCGGTCAGCGCCAGATTGGCGAGCGGATCGTCAGTGTGGGCGTCAAATCCGGCGGAAATGAAGATGAAATCTGGTTCAAATCGGGCGAGAGCGGGCATGACTTGCCTGGTGAAGGCCTCGCGGAATTCGGCTGAGCCCGAACCCGGCGCGAGGCAGGCGTTGACGATATTGCCCACACCACGCTCATCCGGCGCGCCAGTGCCCGGATAAAGCGGAAACTGATGGGTGGAGGCATAGAAGAGCGAGGGGTCGGCCTCGAAGGCGGCTTGCGTGCCGTTGCCGTGGTGGACATCGAAGTCGATGACAGCGGGACGCTTCAGCCCGTGCGCGTCGCGGGCGTGGAGCGCGCCGATGGCGACATTGTTGAAGAGGCAAAAGCCCATGGCCTGATCAGGCTCGGCGTGATGTCCCGGCGGGCGGATGGCGCAGAAGGCATTGCGGGCGCGACCGGCCATGACTTCATCAACCGCATGGACGACAGCACCGGCGGCACGGAGCGCGGCTTCGACCGAGCCCGGTGACATGGCGGTGTCGGCATCGATGCGGCGGAAGCCGGAGATGGGCGCGGCGTTGAGGATTGTCTCGACATGGATCGGTAGATGCACGCGCTCAAGCTGTTCGCCTGTGGCAAGCGGTGCGTCGGCACGGATGAGCGTGGCGAACTCCGGCGCGTCGAGTGCTGAGAGGACGGCCCGCAAGCGATCTGCGCGCTCAGGATGACCGGCGGGGGTCTCGTGGCCGAGGCAGGCCAGATGGGTGACGAGAAGGGTTTGCATGGAACTCGCGAGCACTGTGATGGGTGTGCGGCGAGTGTAGCAGGTTTGGGCGGGATGTCAGGTTTGGGGGAGCGACGGAGCGACATGAAAGTCCCTCACCCAACCCTCTCCCAAATGGAGAGGGCTAAGAAAGTTTGGTGTAACTCCCTCTCCTGTTGGGAGAGGGAGGAGCGAGCAAAGCTCGCGGAGGGTGCGGGGCTTGCGCTCTATCCCGCAACCGTCATCGGAAACGGTTCGCGCCAGGCGGGGAGTTCGTTCAGGCGGTCGTGCCAACGGATGATGTTGGGGAATTCGTTGAGTGGAATATGGGCGCGCGCGCCGAAGTACATGTAGATGCCGAGCGCGAAGTCGGCGACGGAGAGACGGTCGGCGACGAGGAATTTGCGGCCCTCCAGATGATCGTTGAGTACGGCGGCAAGCGTGCGGAACCGGGCTTGCGCTTCTGTGACGGCGGCGGCATTGGGGTTTGGATCGTTCAGGGCCCACGGTTTGATGATGTGCTCGAAATAGAGCGTGCCACAAGCTTGGCTGAAATGAATGGCATCCCAGAAAAGCCAGCGCAGGACTTCTATTTGGCGCTCATCACGGGGCCAGAGATCGGAGCCGGTGACTTCACAGAGGCGGATCATGATGGCGTTTGATTCCCAGAGCGATTTATCACCTTCGGTGAGGACGGGTACTTTGCCGTTGGGGTTGAGCGCCAGATAGTCCGGCGTGCGGGCGCCGCCATTGACGATGTCGACATTGACGAATTCGACAGGGGCATCAACGTGACGGGCGAGCGCGCAGGCTTTGCGCGGGTTCGATGTGTCGGCGTAATAGAGCTTCATGGGGTGTACTCCTCGCTTTTGCATTACTTAACCAAATGGTAAAGTATGGAGGCGAGGTCGGAGCGTCAAGGGGGCGAGGTGGAATTTTGTTTTTGGCGGCGCGTACCGAGCGCGCGGCTTCTGGACCCCGGCACAAGGTCAGGGTGACAGAATGTTTTTCCTTTGAATGAGATAACCACATCGTCTTGCCCCGGATTGACCGGGGCATCCAGTTTACTTCATTGGACTTTGCAAAGATGGATGGCCCGATCAAGTCGGGCCAAGACGGACTTTAGCTGTGAGCGACCTTAAGCCCGCTCGTACCAGTCCACGCCTTTTTCGTTGCGGGAGACGGTGGCTGTCTTGCGGCCGATGAGGCAGTTGAGATGCGCGAGGCTTTCGCCGGTGGCCATGAAGAAGACTTCCGGTCCGATTTCGCGTTTGAAAAGCGCGGGAAAAACGTCGATGGCGCGGCGGGGTTCGGACAGCATGTCGTGGAGTTTCGACAGTCCGCCTTCGTGGCCTTCGATCAATTGCGTGAGGCGCGTGTGGAGCCCGTAAAAAGGTTCGTTATGCGCGGGCAGCACCAGAAGATCGTCGGGCAGATTTGCGCGGATGCGGTGGCAGCTGTCGATCCAGTCTTGCAGCGGATTGTCATGCGCCTCAGTCGGGTGCACCGATACATTGGATGAAATGCGCGGCAGGACCTGATCGCCGGAGATCAGGACTTTTGTTTCCGGGCAATAGAGGCAGACGTGTTCGGGCGCATGGCCGGAGCCGACGACGACGCGCCATGTGCGACCACCGATGGTGAGTTCGTCATCCTCGCGCAAGCGGCGGAATGTGTCGGGCAGGCGCGAGACGTGGCTGCCGAAACCGCCGAAGCGTTTGACGTAAGATTCCAGCCCGCGCTTGCCCATGCCGGCGGCGCGGTAGAAATCCAGCGCCTCTTGCGGCGCGGCGCGGCCTGTGTCCAGCACGAGGTTGCGGCACATGAGGAAGTCGGTGCGCGACATGTGCAGCTCGACGCCGAACTCGCGGCAGATCCAGCCGGCGAGGCCGACGTGATCGGGATGGAGATGTGTGACGATGACGCGGGTGATTTTTTTGCCCTTGAGCTGGGTCGAAAAAATTTGCGTCCAGAGGTTTCTGACTTCTTCGGTATCGACGCCGGTGTCCACCAGCGTCCAGCCGTTTTCTTCTTCGATCATCCAGAGATTGATGTGGTTGAGCTGGAACGGCAGCGGCATGCGCACCCAATAGATGCCGGGGGCGGCTTCCATCATCTCGCCGGGCTCGGGGATGCGCGCCAAAGGATAAGTCAGCGGGCTTTCGGGCGCGGTGGCGAGGGAGACGTCGGACATGGGCAACTGCTTTCAGGATGGCACCACGCGACGGCGAGGCACCCATTTGTGATAGGCGCGTCTGGCCGAGGCGTCAAACGGCGCGCCCAAAAACGAGGCAGACCTTGGGGAAGTTCAGCCTGCCAGCGCCGCCTCGTCGAGCGCGAAAAGAGCGGCAGAACCGGCGGTGGCAGGCCCCACAAGACCGAGGGCGGCGGGCAATATCTGATCGGCGTAGAAACGCGCGAGCGTGACACGCGGGGCGGCCCCCTCGGCGGAGGCCAAGGCGGCGCGGGCGAGAAAATGCCCGCCCGCGACCGTGCCGAATAAACGCAGATAAGGCGTGGCACCGGCGAGGCAATCATTGGGCGCGGATTTGAGATTAGCGAGCATGTAATCCGTCGCCGTGTCGAGCGCGGCGAGCCCCGCGTCGAGCGCGGTGGCGACCGCGATCATGTCGGCACTGTTCGACGCATGGGCAGCGGCGACTGTCTCTTTCATCTCATCGACAAAGGCGCGCACGACGCTGCCATTGCCGAGCGGCAGTTTGCGCGACACGAGGTCGATGGCCTGAATGCCGTTGGTGCCTTCGTAGATCGGCAGGATGCGCGCGTCGCGGTAATATTGTCCGGCGCCCGTTTCCTCAATGAAGCCCATGCCGCCGTGGATTTGCACGCCCAAGGACGCCACTTCGCAGCCGATGTCGGTGGAAAAGCTCTTGGCGATGGGGGTGAGGAGATCGGCACGGGCCTGCCCTGCTCCACGCGCGGCGGCGTCTGCGCCGTGATGAGCTGTGTCGATGGCAACCGCATTTGAATAGCAGATGGCGCGGGCGGCACTTGTCATCGCCTTCATGGTCATCAGCATACGGCGCACATCGGGATGGGCGATGATGGGGGCCATTTCGCCTGCCGGAAGCGTCGAGCCTGCGGGGCGACCCTGCTTGCGTTCCTGCGCGAAGGCGAGAGCGTGCTGATAGGCACGCTCCGCGATGGCGACACCTTGTGTGCCGACCAGAAGACGCGCGTTATTCATCATGGTGAACATGCAGGCCAGCCCACGATTTTCTTCGCCGATCAATGTGCCGATGGCCCCGCCCTCGTCGCCGTAGGACATGACGCAGGTGGGGCTCGCGTGAATGCCGATCTTGTGTTCAAGGCCGGTGCATTTGGCATCATTGCGCGCGCCCAAGCTGCCGTCTTCGTTGACGAGAAATTTGGGTACGAGAAAGAGCGAGATGCCGCGTGTGCCCGCGGGCGCATCCGGCAGACGGGCGAGGACGAGATGGACGATATTGTCCGTCATATCGTGGTCGCCATAGGTGATGAAAATTTTTGTGCCTGTGATTTTGTAGGTGCCGTCGCCCTGCGGCACGGCCTTGGCTTTGAGCGCATTGAGGTCGGAACCGGCCTGTGGCTCGGTGAGGTTCATCGTGCCGGTCCATTCGCCGGAGACGAGTTTCGGCAGATAGAGTTTTTTCTGGATGTCCGTGCCGTGAGCGGTGATCGCCTCGACTGTGCCCTGGCTCAAGATCGGGCAGAGGCCGAAGGACATGTTGGAGGCGTTCCACATTTCCTGCATGACGGTGGCGAGCGCCAGCGGCAGGCCCTGACCGCCGTGTTCGGGTGATGCCGCTATGGAGCCCCAGCCGCCATCGACCCATTGGCGATAGGCATCGGCAAAGCCTTTGGCTGTTTTCACGCCATCAGCTTCGAGGCGCACGCCCTCGCTGTCGCCAGCCTTGTTCAGCGGCGCCAGCACATTGCCTGCAAGTTTCGCGGCTTCTTCGAGCACCGCGTCGATGAGGTCCGGCGTCAGATCGGCGAAATCGCCGGTGCCCGCCAGCGCCTTCAGCCCCGCTACTTCGGTGAGATAAAAAGCCATGTCGCGGACGGGGGCACGATAGGTCATAAAGATACTTTCAGGGATGGACTGAGGAAGGTCTGACGTTTGGCCGGTTTTAGCCTATTCTGGAACGTGATTGAACCTTTGGATGCAGCATATGACCGGACATCAGAAAAAACGCACCGCCCTCATTACAGGCGCATCGGCAGGCATCGGGCGCGAGCTGGCGCTTGTTTTTGCGGCCAATGGCTTTGATCTGGTGCTGGTGGCGCGGCGAGCCGAACGGCTGGAGGCGCTGGCGCAGGAGGTGCGCGGCAAATACGGCGCTGAGAGCCATGTGATCGTGGCGGACCTTGCCGACCCCGCTGCCCCGCGCCACCTGTTTGACGAGATGGCGGCACGGCACATCATGGTCGATGCGCTCATTAATAATGCGGGCTATACCGTGCCCGGTCATTTTCGCGACACGACATGGGCCGATCAGGCCGCGCTCATTCAGGTGATGGTGACGGCGGTGGCTGAACTTTGCCATTTGTTCGGACCCGGCATGGCGGCACGCCATTATGGCCGTATCATCAATGTGGCGTCGCTCGCTGGACATCTGCCGGGAGCCGCGGGCGGCACGCTCTATGCCGCGTCGAAAAGCTTTGTCATCAAGATGTCGGAAAGCCTGTCGCTCGAATATCTCCCTTATAATGTCAATGTGACGGCGCTCTGCCCCGGCTTTACCTATTCGGAATTCCATGATGTGGCGGGCAACCGCGCGGCGATGAACAAACTGCCGAAATTTATGTGGATGACCGGCGATGTGGTGGCGCAACAAGCCTATGACGCGGTGATGGCGGGCAAGACTGTCATCATCAACGGGCGCTTCAATAACTTTATTGCGCTGTTGGCCCGCTGGATGCCGCAGGGGCCGCTGCGCAAGCTGATGGCGATGAACCAGCGCAACGCGAAGGCCAAGCCGAATGCCGGTTGAGTTGCGTGATGCGGATGATGCCGCCATTGCGGCAGCGGGCGAGCACTTGCGCGAGGGACGGCTCGTCGCTTTTCCGACCGAAACGGTTTACGGGCTTGGTGCAGACGCGACCAATGAGCGCGCAGTGGCGAGCATATTTGAAGCCAAGGGCCGCCCGACATTCAATCCGCTGATTGTGCATGTCGTGGAGCTCGCTGAAGCAAAACGACATGTGTTGTTCACGGCCAAAGCCATTTTGCTGGCCGAGGCTTTTTGGCCGGGCGGGATCACCCTTGTGTTGCCGCGTCTACCCACCTCACCTCTGTCTCTGCTTGTGAGCGCGGGCCTCAACACGGCTGCGATCCGCGTGCCGGCCCATCCCATTGCACAAAAACTGTTGAAAGCTACGGGACGGCCTATTGCGGCACCCTCGGCCAATGCATCCGGCGAGATCAGCCCGACGCGGGCGGCGCATGTGATGGCGTCACTCGGCCATGCGGAGACACTGGCAATGGTGCTGGACGGGGGACCTTGTGTGTTGGGTCTTGAATCCACAGTCATCGGGTTTCCCAATGCGGGTCCGACGCTGCTCAGGCCCGGCGCTGTGGCGCGCGGCGAGATTGAAGCCGTGATCGGGCAGGCGTTGCTCGATGCCGATGCGGCGTCCGGCGAAGCGGGACGCTCGTCGCCCGGTCAGCTTGCGAGCCACTATGCACCGCGCGCCAATATCCGCCTCAATGTCAGCGCCCCGCGCGATGATGAAATCTGGCTGGGGTTCGGCAGCAACCAGAAATCTGCCGCGTTCAACCTGTCGCCAAGCGGCGACCTGACGGAAGCTGCCGCCAATCTTTTTGCCATGTTGCGGGCGATCGACGATGCAGCGGATGGCAGAAACATCGCCGTGGCACCCGTGCCGCGCGAGGGACTGGGCGAAGCGATCAACGACAGGCTGGCACGCGCCGCCGCCCCGCGCTGACACCACCAGTGCAAAATTCAAAATCTGCTGTCCGCGCTCTTCCGACGAAGTGTGAGCAAATGGTTTATTTAAAAATTTCAACACTTAAAGGCGTATCAACAAGACGCCTCTAAAACAGTCTTCACAGAGCGCTTCCGCCCTTTCCCAGTAAGCGGAAGCTACTTTTCGCGAATTACATCACGCCTGTTTTCGATGCAGACGGAGATGTTGAGGAAAGCCCGGACGTGCCCCCCCTACGTCCGGGCTTTACCTTTTTCAGGGCGCACCGCTTCAGGCACCTGCCCGCAAAAGCTGATCCTTAAAAATTCCTAAACCAAATCGTTCACTCTTCTCTACAGAAGTTTAGTGCCCGCTCGCCAGAATGACGCCGTTCTAAGAATTGAAACCCGCATTCAAAACGATTGCCCGCGCGGCACATACAACAGAGGCTCAAATGAAGTCGATTTCTCTCCGGCTCTGCCTGATCATCGCTCTCGTCGCCACAGGCGCTGTCGCTGCGGTCGGCACGACGCTGACGCTGATCGGTTCCAATTACGCACATGAAAGTGCGCTTGAAATTATGCGCAGCGCAGCGCGCGAGCAGGCGACGCATGTTGCCGAACTCATCAATCCCAATATTGCTGTTGCCAAGACCATCAGCAGCTCCGCGACGGCTGTTGTGTCCTCGCGCACAGCCAACCGCGACAGCTTCGACACGTTTTTGAAACAGACGCTCAATGACAATGCTGGCGTTTTGGGTTCGTGGGTTCTCTTTGAGCCAAACGCCTTCGACCGCGCCGACGCCATGTTTGCCAATGATCCGATGTCGGATGCCTCTGGCCGTTACATCCCCTATTTCGCTCGCGGCAAAGGCAATAACACCGTCGGCACAGCCCTAGTGGACTACAACACACCGGGTGTGGGCGACTATTACCTGCTCGCCCGTGACAGCGGCGCGCCTGTCGCGATGGAACCCTATATGTATGAAATCGACGGCGAACAGGTGCTGATCACGTCGATGACCTTCCCCGTCAAAGTCGATGGCAAGGTCATCGGCGTATCGGGCATCGACATGCGCCTCAGCGAATTGCAGAACATTGTCGCCAACTCGCATCCGTTGGGCGACGGTTATGTCAAAGTCATTTCGAACAAAGGCCTCTATGTCGCCGACCGTGATGCATCGCGCATTGGCAAGAACGCCGGTGAAATCGACATCGGCGAGGCTGTGATGAAAGCAGCCGCCAATGGTGAAGAAGTGCTCTTCCCCGGCGAGACCAACAGCAAGGGCGAAATCATCGTCCGCGCGACGGCACCGATTGTGCTCAACGGTATCAAGACACCATGGTCGGTTATCATCACTGTGCCGGAGGCGACATTGTTTGCCGCCAACCGCAGCCTGATCTGGGCAGGTTTTATCACGGGCCTTATCTGCTTTGGTGCCGCTGTCATAATTGCTTGGTTTGCCGGTGCTTCGGTGGCCAAACCGATCCGCAATATGACTGGTGCGATGGAAAAGCTCGCCGGTGGCGATCACCACGTTGAAATTCCTGCCCGCGATCGCACCGATGAAATCGGTTTGATGGCGGCTGCCGTGCAGGTGTTCAAAGACAATGCCATTGAAATGGAACGTGTGAAATCCGCGCAGGAAGAAACCGAACGTCGTGCGACCGAAGACAAAAAGCGCATGATGTCCGATCTTGCATCCTCGTTCGAAGCCAAGGTTGGTGCATTGGTGCAATCGCTTTCGGCTGCTGCTACGGAAATGGAATCGACTGCCGGTTCCATGACCACACTTGCCGAGCAGGGCAACGCCAAAGCCATGACGGTTGCCAGCGCCGCCGAACAAACATCGGCGAACGTGCAGACCGTTGCCACAGCAACAGAAGAACTCTCCGCCTCCATTCAGGAAATTTCGCAGCAGGTCGCCAACTCCGCCCGCATCGCCAATCAGGCGGTGGACGATGCCCGCACCACCGATGGTGTGGTGCAGGAACTGGCGGTCGGTGCCCAGAAGATCGGCGAGATCGTTCAGCTCATCAACGATATTGCCGGTCAGACCAACCTTCTCGCGCTCAACGCGACCATCGAGGCGGCGCGTGCGGGCGACGCCGGCAAGGGCTTTGCCGTTGTCGCATCGGAAGTGAAATCTCTTGCTACACAGACGGCCAAAGCCACTGACGAAATCTCGGCGCAGATTTCCCAGATCCAGTCGGCGACCAGTCTGGCTGTGTCGGCCATTCACGGCATCGGCACGACTATTCAGGAGATGAGCGAAATTGCCGCGGCCATTGCATCGGCTGTTGAAGAACAGGGCGCGGCGACGATGGAAATCTCGCGCAATGTGCAGCAGGCCGCACAGGGCACTGAAGACGTGACGCGCTCCATCGGCGATGTGCGCCAGGCTGCAACCGACACGGGTGTCGCCTCGGGTCAGGTGCTGACGGCGGCGGGTGAATTGTCGCGCAATTCAAACGACCTGTCGCGCGAAGTGGACAGTTTCCTCGCGGGGATCAAAGCGGCGTAATCAACGTTGTGACAACATTGAAAAGCCCGGATGCGATGATCGCTTCCGGGCTTTTTGTTTTGCATGTGCCTTGCTGAATGAAAAGCCGCTCCGACAGCAGATTACTTTTTAGCAGAAATGCGGTCGAGGTAACCCAGTGCGACGGCAGAGACAACAAAAGCCATGTGCATCAGCGTCAGCCACATCACTTCGCTTTCCTTATACTCGCGGATATTGAGAAATATCTGCAGCAGATGGATAGATGAAATGGCCACTATGGCGGAAGCGACTTTGACCTTGAGGCTGCCTGCATCGAGTTTTCCCAACCAAGTCAAATCCGTTTTGGCATCATCAAAGCGGCTGACGAAATTTTCGTAGCTGGAAATCATCACCATAAGCAGCAGGCTTGCGACCAGCGCCGCATCGATGAGCCCGAGCATGGCGAGGATCATCTGGGATTCGTCCAGGTCCATCGCGACAAGAAAGACGCCCGCCAGCTTTTTCAAGAATGACGCGGCATAGAGCGCCAGCGCGGCCGCGAGGCCTAAATAAAAGACAACCAATATCCAGCGAGAGCCGAGGATGAGGCGCTCGACGAGTAGTTCAACAGATTTCATGGCGAGACGGGCTCCGGCATGCGTCGGGATTGATTACGGGTTTTACTTCGGTTCTTCGGCGATGAGCAATGTGGGTACACCGCCGGTGGGCGGGCGGATCGTCGCGATTTCGGTGCCCTTCTTGCGGCCCTTGCGCACCTCGGACACGTCCGCCCCTTCGGCGACCATGCGCGCGCGGACCGCGTTGATGTCGGTGCATTTCCACGCTGTGCCCCAGAGGAAATCAGCCTTGGGGGCTTTTGTCTTGTCGAGCGACTCCACCACTTCGATGGTAACACCGCCGAGGCGGAAAAAGAGCTGACGCACGCCCCATTCGGGCTTGGAATGATCGAGCGCGAGACGGATGCCGAATTTATCACCGAAGAGGGTCTTGCAGGCTTCCGCGTCATTTGTCATGACGACAACGTGATCCATCGCGGCGATGGCGGCGTCTTCCGAGACCCCGTGGCGCAGAGGCGCCAACGGGCGTTGGTTTTGTCCTTTATAGTTCTGGCAGACAAAAATCGTCATGTCGCGCGTTTTATCCCGCGCGATCAGAGCGTGACGCCAATAGCGGATGACCCCGTCTTCGCCTGCGCCTTCGTTTTCCGGCATGACAACGGTGGCCACGCCCGCGTCGTTGAGCAGAAGTGCCGTGCGCTCGACATTGTCCGAAGCAAGGGCGAGCGCGGAAATGCCCTCACCATGCTCTGCAAGAAACGCCTCTATGTGCAGGCCCCAGACACCGGTGCCGATGGCGGCAGCGAGCTCGACACCCATATTGCCTAGGTAATAATAGACATGCCCGGTGCCGCCTGCGCGGTCGCGCCGACGCCATGAAGGCTGGCGACCGAACATGCGCGTATAGGCAGCTTCCGCCTTGTCGAGATTTTTCACGGCAATCACGATGCGGTCGACAGCTGTGACAAGGGGAAGGACGCCGGTCTGGTTGTCGGTCATTTGTCTTCTCTTTATCGCCGCAGCAATCATGGCTTGCGGCTGGTGGCACCATGCTAGACTTTATGGGCGGGAATGCGAAGCCCGCCGACCGAAACGCCGCCGATTAAAGTTGAACAGCATTTGCGATTGAAGAGCATGGCCGATCTGAATAAACGCCTGTCCGAACTTGTCGATACCTATGGCGTGCCGGGCGCGTCGCTGGCTGTGTGGTCGGGCGGCACGCTCACGGAAGCCGCCGCCGGCGTGGTCAATCTCAACACAGGCATTGCCACGACGACGAACACGCTTTTTCAAATTGGTTCCATCACCAAGCTTTACGTCGCCGCCATGTGTCTGCAACTTGTGGACGAAGGCAAGCTCGCGCTCGACGCGCCGGTGCGCGACATCTTGGCGGATTTCAATCTCGGTGACGAGGACGTGGCGGCACAGCTCACATTGCGCCATCTGCTGTCGCATCGGAGCGGCATCGAGGGTGATTATTTTGAAGACGCGGGGCGCGGCGAGGACCGGATCGCGAAATTCGTCGGCATGCTCGGCGCTGTGCCGCAGGTGCATCCGCTGGGCGCGATGTTTTCCTATTGCAACACGGGCTTTGTGATCGCCGGGCGCTTGATCGAAGTGGCGGGCGGTCTTGGCTGGGACAAGGCGGTGCGCGCACGCATGGCAAAGCCGCTCGGCACACCCGCCTTCTCGACGCTGCCCGAACAGGCGTTGCGCTATCACACCGCCATCGGCCATCTCGGCACGCCGGGTAAACTGATGGTGACGCCTATTGCTTATCTGGCGCAATCAAATGCGCCTGCCGGTTCGATGCAAATGGCACCGGCGCGCGACATCGTGACGTTCGGGCGGATGCTGGCGGATGGCGGCGTGGCGCCGAACGGGACGCGTATATTGTCGGAAGCCGCTGTCAAAGCCATGCACACAGCAAATGTTGTTTGCCCTCAGGGCATGCACATCGACGAAGTGGGGCTTGCTACATTCATGTGGGATTGGGACGGCGACGGCGTGATGGACACTTTCGGCCATGACGGTTCGACCATCGGACAGGCGGCATGGCTGCGCTATCATCCGGCCAGTGGCACGGTGTTTGTGTTGCTAACCAATGGCGGCAATGGCAAAGGCATGGCACAGGAATTGATGCGCGACGTTTTCGCACCGGCGGGCATTGCACCGAAGGACGCGCCGGAGGCAAAGGAACTCATGACGTTTGATCCGGCGCTTTATGTCGGACGTTATGCGAATGTAATGGAGACGGTTGAAGTGAGTGCGGAAGGTAGCGCATTGGTGGCGACGATCATCCCCTCGCCTGCCGCCGCTGTCATTGCAGGCACGCGGCGCGTGGCGCTGGAGCCTGTGAGTGCGGAACTTTTTATCGGCGTCGCGCCCGGCTACACGGAATCTGCGACCTATCATTTTTTGCGACGTGACGAAAATGGGCGTGCGGGCATTCTGCACAGCGGCGTCAGGGCACATAAGCGGGTGGCGTCATGAAGCCAAGTGCTGACACATTAGCGCGGATGAAAGCGATCGTCGGGCCCAAAGGCTACACCGATGACGCTGCCGAGATGGCGCCTTATCTCGTCGAACGGCGCGACCGCTATCAGGGCCGTGCGGCGGCGATGCTCAGCCCTGCCTCAACCTCTGAAGTGTCGGCGCTGATGAAGATCGCGCATGAAACAAACACCAAGATCGTGCCGCAGGGCGGCAACACAGGTCTGGTCGGCGGGCAGATACCGTTTGAGAGCGGCGAAGAAGTGATCCTGTCACTCACGCGCATGAACCACATCGGCGCGCTTGATGCGCTCAACAAAACATTGACAGTCGAGGCGGGTGTGACGTTGCAAGCGGCGCAAGAGGCGGCCGCCGCTGCCGGACTTTTGTTTCCGCTGAGCCTTGCCTCCGAAGGCACATGCCAGATCGGCGGCAATCTGGCGACCAATGCGGGCGGCACGGCGGTGCTGCGCTATGGCAATGCACGCGAGTTGGTGCTTGGGCTTGAAGTGGTGCTGGCTGATGGCGAGGTTTGGGACGGACGACGCGGGCTTCGCAAAGACAATACGGGATATGACCTCAAGCATCTCTTCATGGGATCGGAAGGCACGCTTGGCATTATCACCGGCGCAGTGCTGAAACTTTTTCCCGCGCCGCAATCTGTCGAGACGGCATTTGTCGCTGTGCCTGATGTTGAGGCCGCCGTTGTCTTGCTGCGCCGCGCGGATGCGATGAACGGCGGGCTGGTGACAGGATTTGAATTGATGCCACGTGTCGGCATTGATTTTGTATTACGCCATCAGACAGGCAGCAGCGATCCGCTGAACGATTCTTCGCCCTGGTATGTGCTTGTGGAGCTGAGCGCCGGTGCCGCGCGCGACGGGCGGTTGCGCGAGGTGATGGAGGCGCTGCTGGCCGCTGCGATGGAGGCCGACGAAGTGTCGGACGCGACCATTGCGGCGTCGGACACGCAGCGCGCCAAGCTCTGGGCGATACGTGAAGGCATGTCGGAAGTGCAACGGCTTGAGGGCGGCAGTATCAAACACGATATTTCCGTGCCTGTGTCGTGCGTTGCCGAATTCATCACGCTGGCCAGTGCCGCCGTGACAAAGTCTATCCCCGGTTTGCGGGTTGTACCCTTCGGCCATGTCGGTGACGGCAATATCCATTTTAACCTGAGCCAGCCAGTCGGCGCAGACAGGGCTGCCTTCATGGCACGCTGGGACGAGATGAGCGACATCGTGCATGAGATCGTGCGCGGGCTCGGCGGCTCGATCAGCGCTGAACATGGCATCGGACGCATGAAGCGCGATGAAATGGCGGCAACAAAATCGGTGGTCGAAATGGAAATGATGCGCGCCGTGAAAAAGGCGCTGGACCCCAAGGGGATTTTGAATCCGGGGAAGGTCGTTTAGCACCCTTCAATCACCGACTTGATCGGCCAAGTCGGACAAGACGAATTAAGAGTGAGGGCTTATCGAGCCGACATACATATCCGGTCGGATCGATATATACCCCGTCACACCGAACTCATCGGCATCGCTTAAAACGATGCGTGTGCCATTGCCCGCAGTCACGGATGGCACACCAGCGCAAAGCAATGTCGCGTGAGGTCCACTCATCACATCGAACAGACGCCGTTCCATGCCGCTCCCGTCCGTTACCATTCCGTCGGGCATACGGTCACCGGGTTGCAGGGTGTCGCTCCCCTCGCCTGCGCAGAGTGATGTGCCGCGATAGTTGAGCAGCAATTGCTGTTCGTCATCGCCGCGACGCATGGAGGTGCTGCCACGGGCCACGCCGTCGCGGTAGAGTTTGCCGCTGCGCTCCAGCACATCGGCAGCGACGGGAAAGCGTTCCTCCTCGAAAGTGTCGAGCAACGCGGCTTCTGCACCGCCGAGCACAGCGGCAAGCTTCCAGCCCAGATTAAACGCATCCTGCACTGACGTGTTCATGCCCTGCGCACCCGCCGAGGGATGCACATGGGCTGCATCGCCGACGATGAACACCCGGTCCTTGCGGAAAGTTTCGGCCATACGGATGTTTGGCCTGAAGACGGACACCCAGTCCACATGCTGAAAATGGACGGCGGGATCGACTTCTGCTTCTTCCAGCAAGGCGTTCAACGCGTGAAGCGTGAGATCAGGTTGCTCTTCGGGCGAGATACTGGCAGTCAGCTGAAAATGTTCAGTGGCTGTCAACGGGCAAAGGCCGACGGCGCGTCCGGCCTGACTTTTCCAGAAGTGCCAGAAGTCGCGGTCGAGGCCATCGACCATCACATCCGCAACGATCATGCCATCAAGATTGGGGCTATCGCCGATGAGCGCGATCCCGGAGAGTTGGCGCACGGTGCTGTGACCACCATCGGCACCCACGACATATTTTGCCGTGACGATACGCGTGCCGTCCGCCTCCTCCACTGTAACACGGACGTGATCTGCCCGAGGCTCCAGCCATACGAGGCTGGTGCCGAACTGCACCCTGCCGCCCAGCGCCGCAAGCCGCGCACGCAGGATGTTTTCCAGCGCCCATTGCGGCAGCATGATCGTGTTGGGGTATGGCACGGCACGGGTCGGCTCTTTGATCGCCATCATGTCGAAATCCGATGGCACACTGCCCGCCTCGTGAAAGCGCAGGCGCGGATAGGGGCGACCCTCTGCCATCACATTGTCGATCACGCCGAGATTGTGGAACACCTCAAGCGAACGCGGCTGAATGCCCTTGCCCTTGGAGGCAAGTGCGGGCGTGGCGCGTTTTTCAATCAGCAGCGCAGAAACGCCGCGTCGCGCCATATCAATGGCAAGCGTGAGGCCAGCAGGACCTGCACCCACAATCAGCACATCACAATCCGTCTGGGAGAAATCTGTTCGGGCCATTTTACAACTCCGTGCATTTTGCACGGGATTCATAGCGACTGGATTTGCAGCCCGCAAGAAGATTCGTGTATAATACACGGATGAGTGAATGGGCCGACGACCTCCATGCTGCGTTTTTTGATCTGATCGGTTTTTTCAACCGGCCGGAACCGGATGCGGCATTGATCGCGGCGGCGGGCATCAAGCTCGACCGTGCGTTGTTTCCGCTGTTGGTGCGGATCGGCCTCAAGGCCCCCGTCAGCGTTGTAGAACTGGGGCATATTTCGGGCCGCGACCATTCCACTGTCAGCCGTCAGGTGAAGGGGCTGGAGGAACTTGGGCTGGTCGAGCGGCAGGCAAGCCCGCACGACCAGCGCGTGCGACTGCTGAAACCATCCGCCGAAGGTCGCGCCATGCTGAAACGACTGACTGTGGCGCGTCGCGCGGTAATGGAAGACGTGTTTGCCGGATGGAGCGAAAAAGACCGCGCGGCGATGCTGAAACTATTGCAACGCGCGGTGAAGGCAACGGCGGAGGTTGGGAGAAAGAAGTAAGGAAGTCCTCACCCTGCCCTCTTCCTGAGGGGAAGGGAAAGTAAGATCAATCCGCTGTGCGGGCCAGCGATGTGCCGATGGCGATGTTCTGGATGGAGTAAGTTGTTCTGTTCGATTGATCGGTGAGCGTTCAGTCCGCAGACCGCTACACCGCACCATCCAGATGAGGTGCCACGACTTCACGCGTTCTCTCACTACTCACAACGGGCACGATTTCAAAGGTTGCGCCCAGTCCACGCCATTGCAATGTCCATTCCTGAAAAAGACTCAGATCATTGCAGCGCATCAACTGGAAACAGCGAGCGAAATTCGGCTCGACCCAACTATCCAGATATTCCAATCCATCAGGAAGCATGCGCCCCGCATCGCGGACCCGCTGGTATATGGGCACCATGTCATTGTCGCGAAATCGTTCGATGACCATAAAAAGCATACAGCCTCCTAGTCCGCCGTGCGGGCCAGCGAGGTCCCGACGGGGATGTTCTGCGCCGGCACGATCATCACCTTGTCGATGCGGGGACCATCCATGTCCACGATTTCGAAGCGGTAACCGTTCCAGCCGAAATAATCGCCTTCGCGCGGCAGGCGTCCGAACCAGTTGAACATAACGCCTGCGAGCGTGTTCACCTCGGCCTGTTCATCGCCCGGCAATTTGGCAATTTCAAGCGCGCGGCGCACTTCATCGACCGACACGAAGCCGTCGATGATATAGCTGCCGTCATCGCGGATATGGATGCCGGGATTGGTATCGTTCACATGTTCGGACAGATCGCCGATCATGGCGAAGAAAATTTCGCTCATCGTCAATGTGCCGACGACATCACCATATTCGTCGATGATGAAAGCCATGAACATGCTTTCAGCTTGCAGGATCGATAGCCCCTTGAGCGCAGACGCTGTGCGCGGGATGTAGAGCGGCGGCGACTTTTTACGCAGCAGCTCCTCATTGGTCTTGGGCGAAAGGAATAGGTCTTCGACGCGGATCATGCCGAGCGGCTCACCCGTTGTGCCGCAACGCACGGGGTAGCGCATCTTTTGTTCCGACCGGATGATCGAGAGATTTTCCTCAACCGTGTAATCCGTGTCGAGCCAGATCATCTGTACGCGCGGGGTCATAATTTCGCTGACGCGCGTGTCGCCGAGGCGGAACACGCGGTGGACGATGTCGCGCTCGACACCATCGATGGCGCCCGACGCCGCACCTTCCTCGACGAGATGCTTGATCTCGTCTTCAGTGACGGATGGCACCTGCTGGCCGGTGATGCCATAGACTTTGACGACGGCTTCTGTGGACCACGACAGGAGCGTGACGGCAGGGCTCAGAATGCGGGCCAAACCGCTCATGGGCCGCGAAATGGTGGCGGCAATGGCTTCGGGGTTTGTCAGCGCGATGCGCTTGGGCACAAGCTCGCCCAGGATCAGCGTGAGATAGGTGATGATGATGACGACGAGCGTCAGGGCAAAGGGCTCGGCATAGGGCGCGGCCCACGGCACCTGCAGCAGAGCGGCAGCGACGGGCTTGGACAGCGTCGCGCCACCGAAAGCGCCGGTCAGGACGCCGACGAGCGTGATGCCGATCTGAACCGACGAGAGAAAACGACCGGGCTCAGCATGGAGCGCCAAGGCCGCTTCGAGGCCCGCCGTCGGGCCTTCCGTGCGCTTGCGCGCCGAAGCAAGCGCCTGCAACCGCTGACGGCGTGACGACACAATCGCCATTTCAGACAGAGAAAAGAACCCGTTCAGTAGAATCAGTACGAGCAGGATGATTATGTCAGAGAGCATTGTGTCCCCAGGACCAGACCGGTCTTTAGTATATAGGAGCGCCACCCGCTTGAGCGAAGAACCTTTATTTCCCCTTTTTTGCCTGTGGGATTGATACGCCACAGTGCTAGATTTGCCCGCTTTCCCGTGCCCCTGACACTTGGAGAGCCGATGAGCGACCAAATCCCTCCCCCGAATCCCGACGCCCGCCCCGAAAGAGAATCACTCGTGGGCATCACGTTCCGCCCCGCACATCACAGTGACGCCGGAGCGCTGGTCGCGCTGTGGGAGGCCTGCGGGCTGACGCGGCCCTGGAACGATCCGCGAAAGGACATTGGTTTTGCCCGCGACGGCGCGGCTTCCGATGTGCTGGTTGGTGTCGAGGGCGATGTGATTATCGCGAGTGTCATGGTGGGACATGACGGGCATCGCGGCGCAGTTTATTACGTCGCGGTGGACCCCTCGCGACAAGGCACGAGGCTTGGCCGCGCTGTCATGGCAGCGGCGGAGGATTGGTTGAAAGCGCGCGGGGTGTGGAAGCTCAATCTGATGGTGCGGGAGACGAATTTGGCCGCGCTGGGGTTTTATGAGGGGTTGGGATTTCAGCGGAGTGATGTGGTGGTGATGCAGAAGGTGCTGACCGCCGAGGACTGAGCCAGAGGTGAGATGGGCCCCGGCACAAGGCCGGGGTAACAGCATTGTTTTGAGATCAGCTAAAACAAATCCTGCTGTCGATCGTCCGTAGTCTTCTCTTTTTTTTTCGCGGCAACGGGCAGCGGCGGGGCGAGATAGGGATCTAGAAGAGCCGGATTGTCGTTGGCGACGCGGTTCACATCAGGGCTGACGGGGATCGCTTCCATCGCGTCATCGGGTGTGGCAACCAGCAGGGCTTCAAGCTCTTTGAGTGGTGTCGTGGGGTCGAGCCAGACGACATAATCCTTCGGGTCCAAAATCACCGGCATGCGATGATGGATGGGTGTCAGCGTTTCGTTCGCCTCTGTTGTCACCACGGCGCAGCTTTCAAGCTCTGAGCCGTTGGCGGGCATCCAATTGTCCCAGATGGCGGCCATGGCAAATGGAGTGCGGTCCCGGCGGCGAATGAAATAGGGTTGCTTTGCCCCGCCGCTCAACACGCGCCATTCATAAAACCCGTCAGCAGGCATCAGGGCGCGGTGATGGCGGAAGGCACCGCGAAAAGAGGGTTTGTCGTTGATCGTGTCAGCGCGGGCGTTGAACAGCGGCGTTGTCGGCATTTCCTTGGACCACGAGGGCACGAGGCCCCAACGCACCAGCACAAATTCGCGCGCGCCGTTCGCGCCCACGCGGATGATCGGCACGGGCTGGGTCGGCGCGATGTTGTAACGCGGGGGGAAATTTGGTTGCCCCTCATAGCCAAACAGGTGCCGCATGGCCTCGGGTGGCGAGGTGATTGTGAAGCGTCCGCACATGATTTCAGCTCTTAAGTGGTCAATATCGGTTGTTATGTTGTATCATCGCCCGATGACAAACCAAACCGCCCTTCCGCATGACCATGAGCATTGCATCGACAGCGCACTGACGCTGGCGCGCGAGCTGTGCACTGAGCGTGCGGTGAAGCTGACGCCGATCCGCGAAAAGGTGCTGGAAATCGTCTGGCGCAGCCATAAGCCGGTCGGTGCCTATGATGTGCTCGACACGCTGGCGCGCAGCCACAAGGCAGCACGGCCGCCGACCGTCTATCGCGCGCTCGACTTTCTGATGGCCGAGGGGCTGATCCACAAGATCGAATCGCTGAACGCCTATCTGGGATGCGGCGAGGCGGGTCATGCCCATGAAAGCCAGTTTTTGATTTGCCGCACTTGCGGCACGGCGGAAGAGATCGTCGATGGGGCGCTCGACGCGGCGCTTGATGCCGCAACGAAACGCTCGGGCTTTGCGGTTGAGCGCAAGGTGGTTGAAATCGCAGGCAAGTGCCGCCGCTGTCAGATGGCATAACGGGCGAGTTGAACGGGGCGAGGCATGCGCTAAGATTGCGCGGCATTTTTGGTCCAGGGGAATACATGGTTATTCATTTTCAGCGCATCTGTGTCGCCGTTGCGCTTTTCGTTCCTCTGGCGGGATTTACAGCGGTTCAAGCCGCCGACACGCCCAAGGATATATATGCGCCCGGCACGCGGCAGGGACCGTTTGTTACAACCACACGCACGCTCGGCGATCTCGCCAAGGACGGCTATGAGATCCGTGGCAATCTCGGCACGGCACTCGTGTTGCAAAAGGCGGCGTCGATCTATTCCTGCGCCATTCCGCCCGACCCTGAGCATTTATCCTATCGCGCTTATTTCGTTTGTTCCGCACTCGACGAGCAGCCTGTGAAAGATGGCAAAAGTGCGATGGAACCTGTGCGCGAGTTGCCGCGCCTCAAACTGGATAAACCGCAGCGCTGATTTTTCCGCCGCGCGGACGACGACAGAAAATCGACAATAAAAAACCAACACAACATCGGGAGTGAATGATGGCCTTCAAACCTTTTGATCTGAGTGGCAAAGTGGCGCTGGTGACAGGCGGCAACGGCGGCATCGGGCTTGGCATGGCCGACGCCATGGCGCAGGCAGGCGCGGCAGTCGCCATCTGGGGCACCAATGAAGAAAAGAACGCCAAGGCCGAAGCGCAGCTGAAAGCCCATGGCGTAAAGGTTTACACGCGCAAAGTGAATGTCGCTGACGAACAGCAGGTCATTGACGGTATCGGCGAAACGCTCAAAGCGCTTGGCCGCATCGACAGCGTGTTTGCCAATGCCGGTGTCGGCTTTGGTTCACCTTCCTTTACGGAAATGAAAACAGAAACCTATCGCAAGACACTCGCGGTCAATCTCGACGGCGTGTTCTTTACCTTGCGCGAAACCTGTAAGCACATTGTCGAACGCTCCAAGAACGGCGACACGGGTGGCTCGCTCGTCGGCGTCGCGAGCCTTGCGGCCATTGAAGGTGCTGCACGCAATCAGGCTTATGCCGCGACCAAAGGTGCCGTCATCTCGATGATGAAATCCTGCGCGGTCGAGTTCGCTCGTTACGGCGTGCGCGCCAACTCGATCCTGCCGGGCTGGATCGCCACAGACATGACGTCCAATGCGCAAGAGAGCACGGCGTTTTCGGAAAAAGTGATCCCACGCGTGCCCGCACGTCGCTGGGGGGAGCCCTGCGATTTCGGCGGCGTCGCGGTCTATCTCGCGTCGGACGCCTCGGCCTATCACTCCGGCGACACATTCGTGATTGATGGTGGTTACGCGATTTTCTGATCGGCGTAATCCGTGCATTGCCTTCCTTCCAGACCGGCAAAGCCGGCGGAAGGAAGTCGATGCGAAGCGGAATGACACGCAAAATGTCCGGTTATGGGACTGGCGGGCTTGTCAGTGCCATCATGGCGCTGGCGCTTGTGCTTGCCATTACGCTCGCGCCTGCGCCCGCCCGCGCCGACAAGCTCACCGACGGCATAGGACGGCTCTCTGAAATTCTCGGCGCGATCCATCATTTGCGCGATATCTGCGGTGCGAATGACGGCCCGTTGTGGCGCAACAAGATGATCGACATGATCAATGTGGCCGAACTGGACGCTGCCCAACGTCAGACCATGATCACGCATTTCAACGATGCTTTTTATCAGGCCCGCACGCGATACCCCATGTGTACGCGCGATGCGGCCAAGCGCGCCAACATGTTGTTTGACGAGGCCCATCAACTCGCCGCACGGCTGGCGGGAGCGGGTAACAGTGCCGCAGCCCATTTCTGAGAAAAGACCTTATTTTGCTGCGTTTTATGGGCACAGTCCGGTTCAATTCGGGCCGGATCGTTAACCTTTTTTATACGAAATGCGGGACTTTGCCTCGGCTTATGCTACAAAGATCATTGTGTAGGTATTTTTTGGGTAAGGCAGAACCACGCGTGGGTTTGCCCGCTGAACCCGCCCCCTGCATTGAGAACGAGTTTGTGACCCCTTTCGGGGATTAAGCAGAGGGCATGATGGCCGATTTCGATATGCCGGGAGACCCGTCCGTGGACGTGATCGACGACGAGGGCCTCGACGGGCTTTCGCCGACCGAGACCGACCAGCGCCGCATGGCGCTCCAGAGCATTCTGGATGCCTGGGACGAAGCTCTGTCGGAAGGTGTCGACGCCGATATTCTGGCCAATACTGCGATCTTTGCCGCTCTGTCGGACATGGTCGAAGCCTATGGCGAAGAACCCGTCGCCGAAATGGCAGCCGGTCTTGCCGACCGCGTGCGTCAGGGCGAATTCACGCTCAACCGCGTGATGAACTAACCCCTCATCTGAAATTTTTTTCATCTGCCGCTTGACAGGCGGTGATGTTTGGGTAAAAACTTAACCTCATGGTTAAGTATAAAAACACCAATCTCGATCGCACCTTCTCCGCTCTTGCCGATCCGACACGGCGGGCGCTGCTGGCCCAGCTCGACCGCGAGACAAGTCTGTCGGTGAGCGAACTTGCCGCTCCCTTCGCCATGTCGCTGCCGGCGGTCATGAAGCATCTCGACGTGTTGTCGGACGCCGGTCTCATCACGCGTGAAAAAATCGGTCGCAGCGTCAATTGCACGATTTCGCCCGAGCCAATGGCGCAGGCCATGGACTGGCTCAATCACTACCAACCCTACTGGACCGAAAAACTTGATCGTCTCACTGCATTTCTGGAGGAAGACCAATGTCCGCCAAGCCCGCCAAATCTACCGAACCTCAAGTCAAAAGTGATACCTTTGCCGAGGTCAAACCGAGCCTCACCATCAAGCGGCGCATCAAAGCCGACCCCGCCGCGGTCTTCGCCGCGTGGACGGACGCCGAAAAAATAAAACACTGGTGGGGGCCGGACGGCATGACAACCTTCCTCGCCGAAATCGAACCGCGCGTCGGTGGTCGCTTTCATCTCGCTATGAAAGGCACAGACGGCGAAGTGAACGACGCCAACGGTGTCTTCAAGGAATTCGTGCCCAACGAAAAATTCGTGATGAGTTGGTACTGGATCACGACACCTGAACGCGTGAGCCAGCTCTCCATCACGGTGAAAGCCGATGGCAACGAAACAATCCTGACACTGCTGCATGAGCAGTTTGCCGATGAAGCCGCACGCGACGGCCACAACAGGGGCTGGACACAGGCGCTCGACAAATTGGTGGCCTATTTCGCATGAACTCCCGCTCGCCCACGCCCGATGATCTCGATTTTTGTCGCGGCGCCAGCGATATGGCGGACGCTGGCAAGTGGGCCACGTTGTTTACTCCCCTCCCCGACGACGTGGCCTCACTTGCCCGCATATATGCGGAGATCCCCGTGCCGCGCGAAGTCTTCAATGCTGTTTTGAACAGAGCCGAAACTGTTTAGAGGAGATCTCGATGGATCATGCAATTGTCTCACGCGATAAATGGACCAAGGCGCGGGTTGCGCTTCTGGCACAGGAAAAAGAACTGACGCGAGCGCGGGATAAAGTTGCGGCTCAGCGTCTCGCGCTGCCCTGGGTGAAGATTGAAAAGGATTACACGTTCGACACACCTGCCGGACCGAAGTCGCTCGGTGATTTATTTGAGGGCCGCAGCCAGCTCATCCTCAAGCATTTTATGATGTGGCCGGGACGCAATGATGTTTGCACCGGCTGCGCCTTCGAGGTCGATCATGTCGGCGGGACGCTCGTTCACCTCAATAATCATGATGTGACCTATGTCGCCGTTGCCCGCGCACCGCTGGACGAGATCGAACCGGTCCGCAAGCGCATGGGTTGGGGGATCAATTGGGTGTCATCGTTCAAGAGCGATTTCAACTATGATTTCCATGTCTCGTTCAAGCCCGACGAGATGGAAGCAGGTCCGGTGCTCTATAATTACCGGCCCGAACGGATGACGATGACAGACCTGTCAGGGCACAGTTCATTCTATCGCAACGAGGCGGGCGAGATTTTCCATACCTATTCCGCTTTTGGTCGCGGCGCGGAAGAAGTGCTCACCACTTATATGTATCTCGACATGGCCCCGCTGGGGCGCAACGAAGGCACCGCGAAAATGTCAGGCTGGGTGCGCCCGCATGACAAATATGCCGAAGGCGGCACGGTGGATGGTCGGGGGCAATATCATGCGCCGGACAAGTGCTGCGGGTAGCATAAACAAACTCAATCCGTCATGCGCGGGCTTGACCCGCGCATCCACGCCTTAGCTGCATAGCAAGACGTGGATGGCCGGATCCAGTCCGGCCATGACGATCTATAAATCAGAGCATCACTTCAATGAGACGCGGACCTTTGGCTTTCAACGCCGCCTGATAGGCGTCGGCGAATTCTTCGCATGTCGTCACGCGCACGCTTTCAACACCCATGCCCTGCCCCAGATGCACCCAGTTCAGTTCCGGATTGTGCAGATCGAGCATGGAGAGCGCCTTGGGGCCCGGATTTTCGGCACCGACGCGCATCAGTTCGATGTTCAGGATCGCATAGGAATTATTGGCGAAGATGATGTTGACGACATCGAGCTTTTCGCGCGCCTGTGTCCAGAGCGATTGCAGCGTGTACATCGCGCCGCCGTCGCCGTGGAGGCAGACGACCTTGCGATCAGGGCAGGCAACGGCCGCACCTGTGGCAACAGGAAGCCCCATGCCGATGGCGCCGCCGGTGAGCGAAAGATGATCATGCGGCGCGGCGGTCGCGGTGGCGATGGCTGAGCCAAGGCCTGACGTTGCCGCTTCGTCGGAGATGATCGCGCCTTCAGGCAGGAAGCGCGCGATAATCGCGCCCGCTGTAAATTGATCGATCTTGCCCGTGGGCAGCGTGTCCACGAGCTTCTTCGGCGCTACATGGATCGGGTCCTTGGGTGCGCCGAGCGCATCGGCCAAAGCTTCGAGCGCCTGCACACCGTCTTCGTGACCTTGGGCAAGATAATGGATGGCCGCTGTTTCAGGTGTGCACCAGCTGGCTTTGCCGGGATAGGCAAAGAACGACACCGGCGGCTTGGTGCAAACAAGGATCAGCTCTTCAACTTCGGCAAAGGTCTCGACGATCTGTTCGGCGAAATAAGGAATGCGCTCGACCATGACGAGGCCTGCGCCTCGCTCAACCCGTGGCGCAAAGGTGTCGCACATGATGCGCGCGCCGGTGGCCGCTGCAATGCGCCCCGCCGCGACGAGGCCTCGGCGCTGCAGCGCCTTACCGCGAATGATGATGGCGGCCTTCTTGCCGGATTTGAGCGCCTTGGCCGTGATGTCTACGGCGGTTTGCGACACAGGCGCGGGACCGGTGATCGGCAAAGCATCGGCGGGGCCGTCGGAATCGAGCCATGCGGTATCGGCGGGCAGGATCAACGTTGCAATTTGTCCTGGTGCCTGCATGGATGCCTGCACAGCGCGGGCACCATCGGCGGCCACTGTCTTGGGGCTCGGGCTCGAATGGATCCAGCCGGAGACGGGGCTGGCGAAACCTTTGATGTCGGATGTCAGCGGCGCATCATATTGGGCGTGATAGGTCGCGTGATCGCCGACGATGTTCACAATCGGCGTCTGGGCGCGTTTGGCGTTGTGCAGATTGGCCAAACCGTTGGCGAGGCCGGGCCCCAGATGCAGCAATGTGCAGGCCGGCTTTTCGGCCATGCGGCCATAGCCGTCGGCCATGCCGGTGACGGCACCTTCAAAGAGACCGAGGATCGCGCGCATGCCATCGACCTTGTCGAGGGCAGCGACGAAATGCATTTCCGATGTACCGGGGTTGGTGAAGCAGACCTCGACCTTGGACGCGACAAGGGTACGCACAAGGCTTTCTGCACCGTTCATATTGGACATGGAAGTCTCCCCGGATTTTTTGGTCATTTTGAATTGGGATGGAGATTAGAGGGCGGACGGGCAAGGGACAAGGCGGGGGCGTAGAAAGACCCTCACTCAAACAACACGAACAATACCCGCATCAGCACCAGCACACCGAAAGCCACGATCAAGCAGCCGGAGATGCGGTTGATGATTTCCAGCAGATGGTCGGACATGCGCTGGCGGAAGAGGCTGACGAATTGCGACAGGCCGAACCACCAGAGCATTGAACCGGCAATGACAGCGCCCGTGAGAACCGCCGCATGGCCGATCCCCTGCCCCGCCGTCGAAAGCCCCGCAATGCCGCCGAAGATGGCGATGAAACCGAGCATGGTGGCCGGATTGGTGATTGTAAGCGCGAAAGTTGCCAGAAACACACGCGCGGCGACACCCGTCACATTATCGACTTCGGCTTCTTCCAGATGCGGATGCGTCATCAGTGTACGAAAACCGAGAAACAGCAGAAACAATCCGCCGATGCCTTGCAGCCAAAGCTCGTAACGCAGGAAGAAATCAATCGCCGCCGTCATGCTGAATGCAGCCATGGCGGCAAAGACACCGTCACCCAGCGCAGCGCCCGAACCAGAAATCAAACCGTTGAGTTTGCCGAAGCGCAATGTGCGGCGGATGACCACGAGATTGACCGGACCAATGGGGGCAGCGACCGCCAAACCGATCGCCACACCACTTGCGATTAACCCGATGTCGAACATTCCGTGACTTCTACCTTCGTATTATTTCGCGGCCGCGACAACAACGTCATTGCCGGCAGGTTCAGCATAGAGCTTCAACACAAGATCCGCGCGACGGCCAAGCGCTACTGATTGGTTGATATAGCCTTTGTCAGTCAGTTCGCCCCCGTCCACCGATGGCGGTTCCGTCATCAGCAGCGCGCGTTCCACGCGTGTGCTGGAACCGGGGTTCGTCTTGTTATGCGCGCGCAACCCGTCGGCGAGCAGTCCCAGCAATTTCGGGTGCACGACAATTTGTTCCGGTGTCAGGCTTTCATCGCCGACAATCTTGCGGCAGGCGGCGAAGTTCGGGAAACCGAGAAGACCGATATAGGAGCGGTCGAGGCCCGCGACGAGTGCGTCCTGCAACACATTGCCAACCGAGGCCAAAGCATCGACGCGAAGTTTGCCCGCACTGACCCATGTGCCTGTCGAAAGTTTGAAATCTTCCGCGACACGGCCATCGAAGACGAGGCCTTCGGCGGGATCATTGTCATCGACAAAACGCGCACCGTCGCCGAGGCAATAGAAACCTTCTTCGTCGTAAGCGTCGCGCGTCTTCTCGGGGTTCTTATAATAACCCGGTGTGATACACGCGCCGCGCACGCGCACTTCCATTTTCTGGCCGACAGGCGCGAGTTTGATTTCGACGCCCGGCAGCGGCAGGCCCAAGAGCCCCATGCGCTCGGTTTCCCAATGCACATTCATAATGGTCGGCGCTGTTTCGGTTGCGCCATAGCCTGACGAGAACACAATGCGTTCGCCGGTGAGGCGGATCGCGACCTGTTGCAGGCGTTCGTAAAGGTCCTGGCTCAGTGCCGCGCCGCCATAGGCGAGCGAGCGTATCTTGGAGAAGAAATTGACCGCCAGCGCATCGTCTTTTTCAAGCTCGTCCACGAGCATCGTATAGGCAGACGGGACGGTCGAATAAGCGGTCGGTGCGATTTCGCGCAGGTTTTGCACTGTCTCGGCGAAGGCACCGGGCACGGGGCGTCCACCGTCGATGTAAAGCGTGCCGCCAGCGACGGTGAGATTGCTCAGGATCGCATTGCCACCGAAGCAATGGTTCCACGGCAGCCAATTCAACAGAACCGGCGGCTCTGTCACTTCGTCCGTCGAGGTCATGCTTTTGGGCATCACCGAATTCACACACATCATGCGCGTCGTCATGATGACGGCCTTGGGCATGCCGGTGGAGCCGGAGGTGAAGAGATATTTTGCGACCTGATCGTGATTGAGGTTTTTAAAGCTTGTCTCAACGGTTTCAGTGGGCTTGGTCGCCAGAAGATCGGCATATGCCGTGCCGAGGGAGGCGTCGGCGGTCACGAGTTCGATGCCGTCGATATTGATCGCCGCCAACGCGCGCGTGAAGGGCGCGGCGTTTTGCATGAAGATCATTTTGGGTTCGATGAGACCGACGACATGTTTCAGCTTGTCGAAGTCCGTGCTCATTGTGCTGTAAGCAGGCGACACAGGCACGGCGGGCACGCCCGCGAGCAGTGCACCATAAGTCATCAGCGCATGTTCGATGGAATTGCCCGACAGAATCATCAGCGGCGTTGACTGGTCGAAGCCGCGTGCGAGAAGCGCCTCGGCAATCGCGTTGATGCGCTTGTTGGCTTCGGCGTAAGTGAGCCGGTCCCATGCGCCGAGTACACCATCCTTGGAGGGACCGCGCATGGCAAGCCATGTGCGGTCCGGCGCTTCAGCCGCCCATTTGCGGAAGGGTGCCAACAGGCTGTCGGGAACCGGCAGCAGCGGATTGAGATTGCGCATCACCACCGAACCATCGGCACGGCGTTCAATGTCAATTTTGCGTTCGAGATAGTTCGCTTTGCGGAAGGGCGGCTTTGAGGTTTCGATATCCATATCCATCACACTACTCCCTACCCTGCGCTCAAGCGTTCACATCAACGACGATGCGGCCACGCACTTTGCCCGCGAGAATTTCGGCACCCAAGGCGGGCACGTCGGCGAGTTTCACGCGGGTCGTCATGGCGTCGAGCTTCTTGAGGTCGAGGTCTTGCGCGAGGCGCGACCAGGCCTGCACGCGTTTGGTCATGGGCGCGTTGACACTGTCGATGCCTGCGAGCGTGATGCCGCGCAGGATGAAGGGCGCGACCGAGCCCGGCAGGTCCATGCCTTGGGCCAGACCACAGGCCGTCACCGTGCCGCCGTAGCGCGTGCCCGCGATGGCGTTGACGAGCGTGTGGCTACCAACGGCATCGACAACACCGGCCCAACGTTCTTTGTTGAGCGGACGACCGGCGGCGGAAAGCTCGTTGCGGTCGATGATTTCGGAGGCGCCGAGGCCCTTGAGGTAATCGGCTTCGGAGGCGCGGCCCGTCGAAGCGATGACGCGGTAGCCGAGTTTCGACAGAAGCGCGATGGCGACCGAGCCGACGCCGCCTGCGGCACCCGTCACAAGGATGTCGCCTTTGTCCGGCGTCACGCCGCCGTGTTCAAGACCCAGCACGCAGAGCATGGCCGTGTAGCCCGCTGTGCCGATGGCCATGGCATGGGCGTTGGAAATACCGGCGGGGAGTTTCACCAGCCAGTCGCCTTTGACGCGCGCCTTCTGGGCGTAACCGCCGTTGTGGCCTTCGCCGACGCCGTAGCCGTTCAGCACAACGCGGTCGCCTGCTTTGAAGCCCGCGTTCGTCGAGCTTTCAACCGTGCCCGCAAAGTCGATGCCGGGGATGAGCGGGAATGAACGGATGATGGGGGCAGCACCTGTGAGCGCCAGCCCGTCCTTGTAATTGACGGTCGAATAATCGACAGCCACCGTCACGTCACCGTCCATCAGATCGGCAGTGGTGAGGTTCACAATTTCGGTGGTCTGACCGGTTTCGGCCTTGGACACGCGGATGGCGCGGAATGTGTCGGTCATTTTTGGCTCCCTGCGGGCATTTAGCCCCGATTTTCTGAATGTCGCTGGGCACAAACGAGCCTAAATCCGCCGTGGGGTCAAGACTGGGGCGACAGGCAGCAGCACTCATGGGTCCTGAGTGCCAGAATTCATGTCACACCGTTGAAAAATATAACATTCGTGCTGCCGTATTTATCGACGGGGTAAGACCTTGCTGGCTAGGATTCCCGTGTCGGCGCGATGGGCCGAAATCGAGTCGCCGACCGGCTCAGGCGCGCCTTCTGTATGGATTGCAGCAGGAGTGAGCCATGTTGAATGAGCCCCGCGAGTTTCAGCGCATGTTGGACGGCTACAGGTTGGTGACGGCGGAAATCCTCTACCGCATGCCGGACCATCCGGCCTTTTTGCAGACCTATGTCTGGCAGGATTACGACCTCGCGCCGCGCTATCCCACGCTCTCTAAATTTCTCGCCTTCTGGGAAGCAAATCTCGAAGGCCCGCTGCACTCGGTGAGGGTGGCGACGAAGAAGCTGATTACGCCGGCAGATGTTCCGTATGCGGCGTATATGGGGATGTTGCATTAGGCCAGGGTCGTCAGACCTTCGGCATGGCCTCAATAAACCGCATCGCCTGCCCTTGCGCCGCGCCTGTGATCTCATCTTCCCACATCACGCGGCGACCGCGGATGATCGTGCCCACCGGCCAGCCGGTCACATCCATGCCGTCAAAAGGCGTCCATGCGGATTTGGTGGCGATCCAGTCGTTGCGGATCGTGCGTTTGGCTTTCATGTCGACAATCGTGAAATCCGCGTCATAACCGACCGCGATGCGGCCCTTGTTGGCGATGCCGAAAATGCGCAAGGGGCTGGCGGAGGTCAGATCCACGAAACGCTGGAGCGACAAGCGACCCGCGTTCACATGGTCGAGCATGACCGGCACCAATGTCTGCACGCCCGGCATGCCGGACGGTGAATTGGGATAGGGCTTGTCTTTTTCCTCGCGCGTATGCGGCGCGTGGTCTGACCCCAGCACGTCGATGACGCCGGAGGCGACACCGGCCCAGATGCCTGCACGGTGCTGCGCGTCACGGATCGGCGGGTTCATCTGTGCGTAGGTGCCGAGGCGTTCGTAGCAATCAGGTGCGGCAAGCGTCAGGTGCTGCGGTGTCGTTTCAGCAGTAGCGATATCCTTGGCGGCGGCGAGCAGCGGAATTTCGTCCGCTGTCGTGATGTGCAGCACATGGATGCGCTTGCCCGCTTCACGCGCGAGCTTCAGCAGGCGCGTTGTGCATTGGACCGCCGATTGCGCATCGCGCCACACGGGATGCGTTTCTGGCTTGCCTGCCAGCGCTTCACCTTTGCGGGCGATCAAGCGGTCTTCGTCTTCCGAATGGAAGGCGGCGCGGCGATTGATGACTTTCAACAGGCGCGCCACGTCTTTGTCGGTCGCTACGAGAAGCGTGCCAGTGGACGAACCCATGAAAACCTTGATGCCGCAACAGCCGCGTGTGCGCTCAATCTCGGGCAGCAGATCGGTATTTTCCACCGTCGCACCGCCGTAGAAGGCGAAGTCGCATTGCATCCGGTTTTCGGCGCGGCGCACCTTGTCCAATATGGCGTCGGGTGTGGTCGTCGCGGGCGATGTGTTGGGCATTTCAAAAACCGCCGTGACGCCGCCGAGCACTGCTGCGCGACCGCCGGTTTCTAGGTCTTCCTTGTGCTCGTTGCCGGGTTCGCGCAGATGCACCTGACTGTCGATGACGCCGGGCAGCACATGCAAGCCCTTGGCGTCGATCACCTCGCCCGCGCTCGCCTTGCTGAGATCGCCGATGGCGGCTATGCGCCCGCCGTTGACGCCGACGTCGGTCACGCCGATACCGTCCTGATTGACGACGGTGCCGCCCTTTACAATGAGATCAAAGGTCATGCTCATGCGGGCACCTTTTCAGTTCGGGGAGTGTTCTCAGTTTCGGAGCGCGCGAGAAGCGCGACGGCAGCGTCATAGACCATATCGACGGTAAGGTCCTGCATGGCGTTCTCGCCGTGCCAGTCCGTGCCGAGGTCCTCAAGAATTTCCTCACGCGACTTGGGTCCGCGCACCTGTGCGGTATTTGTGCCCCAAGGATCGTAGCGCCCGTCGGGCGTCGGGCCGAAGAGCCCGAGCGTTGGTGCGCCGGAAGCAGCCGAGAGATGCATCAAGCCACTGTCATTGCCGATGTAGAGCGCGACGCGCTCGAAGCAGGCGGCGACAAGATTAAGGTCTTCGCCGACCAGTTCGATGCGATTGGCGTCCGGAATAATGTCAATGACGGGTCGCGCCAGTTCGCGCTCGCCCGGCGCCAGCGCAATCAGCACATCGGCACCTTCCAGCGGGCCGCCTTTGCCGATGAGGCGCGGCAGCAGTTCGGCGTGGCGCACAACAGGCCACATTTTGCGCGGCCATGCGGCGGACGGGCCGATGGCGACCACACGGCGGCCATCGGGGATGAGTTCTTTGGCTCTGGCGCGCGCGGCCTCGCCCGGCCAGACGCGGGGCCAGGGGGCGGGGTCAAAGCCTGCGACCGAGGCATTGTGGATGACGCGGTGCAGCGTGTGGTTGGAGCGCAGAACATGACGTTTGCGCGTCCAGAGGAAGAAGGCCGTTGCCGAGCCGCGCAGATCGACCACTGCCTCGAAGCGGTGAAACAGGGTCGCACCCAGCAATTTGCGCCAATGACCGGCCCAGGGCGCTTTGCGCAGCTCGATGATTTTCTCGACCCGCGGCGCGTGGCGGAACAGGGGTGCGGCCAGCGGCCCGCAGGCGACCCAGAATTTAGCCTCAGGGTAGCGCTCCATCAGGCCCGCCAGCAGGCCGGTGGACAGCACACCGTCACCAATCCGGTTTGAAGTTATGAAAAGAATACGCATTGATGTGAAGCGAGACCTTGCGGCGATTGCGAAAAGGGTGCGGAGTATAGGAAGCAGGGCCGGACCTGCCAAGAAGCGCCATTTAATGGGTGGCGTCCCTGATGAGCGATGACTATGTCGGGTATGTGCGGCCTGAGGCTAAGTGTGACACAATAGGTATATGGGCCCACCTTAGGGTATTGGCCCCGAGATGTACGAGGATTGAAAGTCTGAGAATGAGTCTGAAAGCGACGATCCTGCCCGAACGGGGGGTTGTGCGTGTCGGTGGACCCGAAGCGCGACCGTTTCTGCAAAATCTCATCACCAATAATATCGATCTGGTCGATGGCAAACAGGCCATCTATGCGGGGCTTTTGACCCCGCAGGGCAAATTCCTGTTCGATTTTATCATCAGCGGCGATGCGGACGGCAAAAGCCTGTTGCTCGATTGCGATGGCACGCGGGTGGCTGATCTCGTCAAACGTCTGACATTTTACAAATTGCGCGCTGATGTGACCATTGAGGACGCGAGCGCCGGTCTGAAGGTGCTAGCCGTCTGGGGTGGCGACGCGCCTGCCGGTGCGCTGGCCGATCCGCGGTTGGCCGCCATGGGTGCGCGGCTCATCGCAGCCGCACCCGTTGTGGCGGGCGCCGAGGCTGCAACCCCCGCTGATTATCACGCCCACCGGATTGCACTGGGTGTCGGCGATGCGGCGCGCGACTTCGAGCCGGACCGCAGCTTTCCGCTGGAGGTCAATTTCGAGGAAATGAACGGCGTTGATTTTCAGAAAGGCTGCTTCATCGGTCAGGAAGTGACCTCGCGCACCAAGCGGCGCGGCAGCGTGCGCAAACGGCTAGTGCCCTGCGATGTGGTCGGCGAAAGCCCTAAGCCTCATGACCCTATCCGTCTTGTGGGTCGCGAGGTCGGCACGGTTTTCTCGGTGGATGCGGCCGGAGAGCGCGTGCTTGCCCTGCTGCGGCTTGATCTCCTCAATGGTGCACCGCTCGAAATCGGTGACACGACGCTGACGCCGCACAAACCCGCCTGGGCGCATTTTGAGATGCAGGGCGCGGAAGACGATTCCGAGGACGAAGAAGAAGCCTAACCGCTTCTCCCGTAAGGCTTGCGTGGGGGGCATCACAAGACTTTATCGGGGGAACGACGACGGGAGAAGCGGTGGCAACCTGAGCGACGGACGCCCGGGTGATCCTTAGTGCTTCATGTTATTTTTTGACATGCTGTTGTGAGCCATACCGTCGGACGACATTTCGTCTTTCGCCATATCATCCTTTGCCATGCTGTCTTTGGCCATGTCTTCTTTGGCCATGTCTTCTTTGGCCATGTCTTCTTTGGCCATGTCTTCTTTGGCCATGTCATTCTTCGTCATGCCATCATGGCTCATGGCGTCGCTCGACATGCCTTCATGTGCCATATCGTCTTTAGCCATGTCTTCCATGGCGGCAGCGGCACCTGCACCACCAATGACGAAAGCGAGTGACAGCCAGGCGGCGGCAACGGCGGTTGTGAACTTAATGCGAGCGGTCATGCGGGTTTCCCTCAATATGTTGCAGCAGGCGCATTCGGCCGCTGTATGAGGGTTACGACGCGGGAGGCAAGCGCGTTACAGATTGCCAGAAGTTATTTTCCCGCATTCAGTAAACGGCCACCGAGGTAACGGTTGGCGCCGATGACAATGGCGATGGCGAGCGCGTGGACCAGCACATCCGTCGATGTTGCATCAAAGGGATGGAACAGATTAAGCATCGAGGCCGCCGTCGCCGCAATGGCGAGCCCTGCGATCGCGCTGGTGCGCGCGGGATAGAGCGTGAAAGCGCGGCGCATCGCGAAGATCATCACCACTGACATGGGCAGCGACAGACCGAGAATAAAAAAGAGGCAATGCGGCGCTTCCGCAATGCCCGCGAAATGGCTCTCGGGCTGCAGAATATAACGCAGGCAGCCCATGCCACTCGCACCGAGCCAGAGGGTGGCAGCAGGCAGCGGCAGCAGCGCCCAATGCGGCGAGCGATCGGGCATCGACAGCTGAAAGACCGCAATTGCGCCCAGAATGCCGGTGAGCACGGAGCCTGTTATGGCGAGCCACATGTCGGGCACAGAAGCGATATGAAGCGCCATCGCGGGCAAATCGGACACGGATGCTATGGCAATGGCGGCAGCAGCGACGCCGGCAAACCAGAGCACGCTGCGCACAGCGGGCGACCAGACGCGGCGCACGGGTGCGAGATCGGCACTCAGCGCGTTGATGAAATCGTCGTGGACGGGGTGGCCGGTCATTTTCGTGTCATCACTCATAACTTGCCCCCCAAACGGGCGCGCAATGTCTTCATTGCGCGGTGCAGATTGACCTTCAAGGCCCCTTTGGATTTGCCGGTGAGTTCGGCTGCTTCCGTGAGCGATAATTCCCTGATCGCCAGATGTTCAACCGCCTCGCGCTGCCCTTCGGCCAGACCGGCGATGGCGGATTTGAGAATTTTGGCGCGGTCCGCCTCGTCGCGCGGACGGTCCGGTTCGCGGCCCTCTTCGGCATAGGCTTCGTAGGCGAGCGGCGCATGGCGTTCGCGGCTTGAGTGACGCGAGGTGCGGCGCAGAATGTCGATGGCGCGGCGCTGCGAAATGGTTGTCGTCCAGGCGGTGAAGGACCGCGCAGGATCATAGGTGTGGCGGGCACGGTGGATTGAGGAGAGAACCTCCTGCACCACATCATCCACGCGGTCACCCTCGACACCTCGACGCCGCGCGATACGCTGGATGAGCGGTACGATCTCGCGCAGCAATGTGTTGTAAGCCGCGCCGTCGCCCGCCTGCGCCGCAACCATCAGCCCCGACCAACGCTGATCGTCGCGCTGGCCTGCTTCTTGGCGTCGGGATTGAGCGTCATCTTGCGTCATCAAAGGGCGAAATCTGTCCGGACAGGAAGCGGAACGGGCCGACCGACGGCGCGCCGGGGCTTGGGGCTGGAGCGACAGACTAACGCTTATAACCATTTTGACCAGATCAACATTGGGTCCCGACCGGCAAACCCGGCTTGTCTTTCCTACGCCGCAGGAGGGGCAATCGTTACACATGCAACACAAACGCCTACGCCTTGTGTCATTTGCGTCACGGGCGTTAGAGTTGGCGCGCAAAGACCAAGACATAACGACCAACACATGAGGGCGGGCGGCACATGGCGGATAAAGCGGTGGAAAAAGCGGCGGCAAAGGCGACAGCAACGGGCTGCACATGGCCCGGCACTGATCCGCTTTACCTCGCCTATCACGACACCGACTGGGGTGTGCCGGAATATGACGACAGGGCACTCTTTGAAAAACTTGTGCTCGACGGATTTCAGGCAGGGCTTTCGTGGATCACAATTCTCAGAAAGCGGGAAAATTTTCGTGAAGCCTTCGACGGCTTCGAACCTGAACGCATCGTGCGCTACACGCCTGCCAAAGTTGAGAAGCTTCTAAAGAACGAAGGCATCATTCGTCATCGCGGGAAAATCGAAGCGACAATCGGTAACGCGCGCGTCTGGCTCGACATCATGGACCAGAATGGAGGATTTTCTGAATACCTCTGGAACTTCGTGGACGGAATACCAAAACAGAATAATTTTACGAAAATGTCGGAGGTTCCGGCCTCGACACCAATGAGTGAAGCGATGTCAAAGTCGCTGAAATCAAAGGGTTTTCGCTTTTGTGGTCCGACCATCGTTTATGCATTTGCACAAGCGGTCGGAATGGTCAACGATCACATGGTCAGCTGCCCGCGCCACAAAGCCTGTGCCAAGCTCGCTCCGAAATCAACGAAGCGTCCCCGCGCTTAGGAACTTGGAAACGACGTTGCTCGCAGATTAATTTTGCGACCCTTCGTTTCGCCACATTGTGGTCGCGTGCAGGTCAAGGTGGTCGAGTACACCACTCCTGTTGCAGCAAGCGTTGGGAGTACACAACAATGTTCAAGCGTCCGAAGGACACAGACCAAGAAAAGGCCGATGCCGACAGCCTGCCGCTGTCGAGTGGTTCGCGCATGACCGAACGAACTGCGCAGAGCGAAACCGAACCGGCGCCCACGCGTCAGATGACCCCCTCTTATGAAGTAAGGAAGCCCGCCGTGCGCACGCTTCAGACACACTCCCCCTCCTTTGGTTCCTCCTCATCCGGCTCGTCTTCGGGCATGGGGGCATCCGGCACCATCACGCCTGCCAACCTGCATGTCGGACGCGGGCTGAAACTTGAAGGCAAGATCCAGTCCTGCGACACGCTCGTCATCGAAGGTGATGTGCAAGCCACCATCGAAAGCGGCACGCTCACGATTTCCGAGACGGGCGAAGTGCGCGGCGAGGCCACCGTCGATCAGGCCGAGATCAACGGTAAATTTGACGGCACGCTTATCGTCCGCAAATGCCTGACCATCAACGCGACAGGCCGCATTACCGGCACGATCCGTTATGGCGAGCTCAAGGTTGAGCAAGGTGGCAAGATCAGCGGCGAAGTGGAAGCGACCGAGACGCCCGCGGTTGCGCCTGTGAGTGCCGCCGCGACGCTGCGCAGCAGCGACACCGCACAGCGTTCCAACGAAAGCGCCGCCTCCGCCTGAGGAGGCCGGTCGTTTCAGCCACGAAATGTGACCGCAGTCCCCGGCTCACCGCCGATGGGGGTCGCGGTCACTTTTGTGTGACTCCAAGCACCACAAAGCTGAACAAACCGGCTCCCGTGACGGGACCGGAGCCTTTTGCTTTGGAATTATGGTGCTTAGACAGTGGAATCTCGTTCGCGCCTGTCCTAATTTAGCAGCTTCGGCCACGGGAGGGCCGGACGGGAGCCCGAAAGCCCCCGCAGGATGCAGAAAAGTAACCAGGTGATCCATTGACCAAAGTCGTCATCAGCGGAACGGGCGTCTTCACGCCGCCCCATTCGATCAGCAATCAGGAACTTGTCACGGCCTTCAACACCTATGTCGGCAATTTCAACAAAGCCAATGAGGCGGCGATTGCCAAAGGCGATGTCGAGGCGCTGGTCGAATCCAACGCTGAATTCATTCACAAGGCATCCGGCATCGAAGCCCGCTATGTGATGAACAAGGATGGCATCCTCAATCCCGACGTGATGACCCCGATGCTGCGCGAACGGTCAAACGACGAACCCTCGATCCTTGCCGAGATGGCAGTGGACGCGGCCAAGAAGGCGCTCACCCGCGCCAACAAGACCGCCGCCGACATCGACGCCGTGCTTGTCGCCTGCTCTAATCTCGAACGTCCTTACCCCGCCATCGCCGTTGAAGTGCAGGACCTGCTCGGCATCGAAGGTTTCGGCTTTGACATGAATGTCGCCTGCTCGTCGGCGACCTTTGCCATGCAGACCGCCTACGACATGCTGCGCTCGGGCTCTGTACGCACAGTGCTCATCGTGGACCCTGAGATCTGCACCGGGCATTTGAATTTCCGTGACCGCGACAGTCACTTCATCTTTGGCGACGTGTGCACCGCGATTGTCATGGAGCGCGCAGAGACCTGCACCGCCAAAGGCGCGTGGGAAATTCTCGGCACACGCCTCATCACGAAATTTTCAAACAATATCCGCAACAATTTCGGCTTCCTCAACCGCACAGCGCCCGAAGGCGTCGGTGCGAAGGACAAATTGTTCGTGCAGGAAGGCCGCAAGGTCTTCAAGGAAGTCGTGCCGATGGTGTCGCAACTCATCCTCGACC
>JAUSLL010000047.1 GCA_030649335.1 Parvibaculum sp.
AAATCGCAAAGCAACGTCGGGTTCAGATTGTAAAATCCGTGATTGAGCATGTTCATCGGCACGGCATGATAAACAAAGCCACCGACCTTGGCCATCTCGGCGCAGTTGAACAAGGCGCGTGCAATGTCGAAACAATGCTCCGTCGCACCGCCGTCAATCACCAGATCATAGCTGTTCGCCAGAGACGCGGGGATCGGTTCATTCATATCCTGAATGATCTCGCTGCCTTCATATTGGGTGAAGTCGAGAACATCCACGCTCACATTGCCATAGAGATCAAAAAACGACGGCAGTGTTGGCACGATGGAAATAAGCGTCGGATCGCCGCCGTGAATCTGAAGCAGGCGCTCACGATTATCGCGACCTTTGAGGATCGATTTCCAGTTCACACCGCGAAATCGTTTAAAATAGGCGGTGTCGGAAATCACCACGTCGGCATAGCCAAGCGACAGGACTCTTATATCCTGCCTGTCCTTGAAAGACGGATGCTTGAAGACCTTATCAAAAAAATCCAGATCGCTGACACCAAAACCCATGTCCATGCCCCCAAAAACCGGCGCCCCGAGGCAGCCAGATTGATCATTTGGAAAGCATAAGGATCAATTCGTAACAAATTCCTAACCATAGCACCCGGGCAACGACACACCGGATCAAGGCTTCGTAATGGCTCCATACGCGTGGCCGAACGCGCCCATGTCGAGTTCACGGAACAACAACCGCGCCGGATCAACCGGCCCGGGCATGGTGAGGCGTCCGGGCGGCACGGGACCAAAGCCAACCTTCACGTAATAGTTCTGATCGCCCACCAGAATGACGAGCTTAAAACCCATGGCCTTGGCGTCATCAAGCCCACGCCGCATCATATTGATACCGACGCCCTGCCCGCGAATGGCGGGCACGACAGCGAGTGGCCCGAGCATCAATCCGGGTACACCGCCGATATTACACGGCCAGAATGTCAGCGAGCCAACGAGGCGCCGTTCAGCGCCCTCGCCCAGATGCGCAACATAGGCAAGCTCCGGCACAGCCGTATTGCCCTCACGCAGACGTTGCGCAGTTTTGGCATAGCGGCCGGGGCCGAAGGATAAATCGAGAAGGGCTTCGATATCGGCCTCGTGTTCGGGCCGCTGGTGTTCGATATCAAACATGGGACGTTATTCCGGACGGGATCATGTGAGCCTGATTGCGAAAGAGGCACCCGCCGCCGGGTCAATGCGGCCTAAAGAGCCCCACCGAAACCACGTGCGCAAGCGAACGCCTGACCGGAAGCGAATACGCTTCCAAAGCCAATTCGTCGTCGCTGGATAAAGCACTGGGTCATCATCGATCCTTGCACGGGCGAGCCTTTGCAGACACTCCGATCAGAAGAACAGGCGGATAGCATGAGCCAACTGCCGCGTAAAGCAAATGCGTGTGGCCAAAATGCCGGAAAAGGCTGGAACCGTACGGGCTGCCTGCGCTAGCTTGCCCGCCAACAGATAAGACCCAACACGTTTAATTGAAATCTAGGGAGACGGTCACATGGGACTTCTTGAAGGCAAAGTGGTGCTGGTCACAGGCGCTGCGGGCGGCATCGGCAGAGAATGCGCGATGATCGCGGCAAAGCAGGGCGCGAAGGTCGTGGTCAACGATCTGGGTGGCTCGGTCAAAGGCGGCGACGAAGGCAATGCCTCAGCGGCCCAGAAGACAGTCGATGAAATCAAAGCCGCCGGCGGCGAAGCAGTTGCGAATTCCGACAGCGTCTCGCTAAAATCCGGCGCTGAAAACATGATCGCGCAGGCGCTCGACACATTCGGCGGCTTGCACTCCATCATCAGCCCCGCCGGTATCCTGCGCGACGGCATGTTCCACAAGATGCCCGACGAAGATTGGGACGCCGTCCTCGAAGTCCATCTGAAGGGCAGCTACAACATCACACGCGCCGCCGTGAACCACTTCCGCGAACAACAGGAAGGCAACTTCGTCCTGTTCACATCGACCTCGGGCCTTATCGGCAATATCGGTCAGGCAAACTACGCCGCCGCCAAAATGGGCATCGCCGGTCTCTCGCGCATCATCGCCATGGAAGGCGCATCCAAGAACGTGCGCTCCAACATCATCGCGCCGTTTGCCTGGACCCGCATGATCGCCACGATCCCTGTAAAGGACGAAGCCTCCGCCCAGCGCGTTGACCGTATGAAAAACGCCATGCGCGCCGAACAGGTCGGCAATTTCTCAGTGGCGCTTGCCTCGCCGGCCTGCACAACAAACGGCCAGATCTTCTCCGTGCGCGGCAACGAAATCGTCTTGTTCTCCCAGCCCCGCCCCGTCAAAAGCGTCGCGCGCATCGACGGTTGGACACCTGAGACAATCCTCTCCCACGGCATCCCCGCCATGGAAGGCGGCTACACCGACCTCGGCGCGACCAGCTCGGTGTTCACATGGGAACCGGTGTAAACCCGACCCATAACTGTCATCCCGGCCTTGTGCCGGGATCCGGTAGCGACAAATTTAAAAGGCGCGGTGCCAAAACACCGCGCCTTTTTCTACTTCCCCGCCGCCACATCCAGCAACCACGGCGCCTTCCCCGGTCCAAATTCCTCCACCGTGAAATCCACGAACGCCCGCACTTTGGCCGAAAGATGCTGCGTATGCGGATAAATCACATGCAAGGTCAGCGGCTCCGTCTCCCATTCATCGAGTACTGAGACGAGATCACCGCGCCGCAGTGCGTCTGCACAAAGAAACATCGGCGCGAGGCACAGCGCCTGCCCCGCCTTGATGATCCCCTGCATCGCGTCGGCATTGTTGCAGAGATAATTACCCTTCACATCGACCGTAAAAACCTTGCCGCCGGGATCGCGGAATTCGAACTGCTCGGGCTTAGGCTTCAGCGAGTAAAGAACAAAATTATGATCCGCCAGATCGCGCGGATGGCGCGGCACGCCGAACTTCTCAAAATAAGAAGGTGCGCCGACAATCGGGCGGCGCACCGGCGCAAGCTGCCGCGCAATCAAGCTTGAATCCGTCAGCTTCGAAATGCGCAGCGACACATCGAAACCTTCCTCCATCAGATCGACCTGCCGGTCGTTGAGAGCGAGCTCCACGGTGAGTTCAGGATAGCGCGCCATGAATTTCGGCATCACCGCCCCAAGTTCCGTAATGCCAAAACTCATCGGCGCGTTGATGCGCAACCGCCCCCGCACTGCGCCCTCGATGCAATTGGCGTCCCGCGCCGTCTCATTGGCTTCCGAGACAATCCGCGCCGCGCGCTCGTAAACCACCGCGCCCGCTTCGGTCACGCTCAGTTTACGCGTCGTGCGGTTGAGCAACCGCACCCGCAACTCGTCTTCAAGCTCCGAAATCTGACGGCTCACCATAGATTTCGACAAACCCAGCGCCTCGGCGGCGGCCGTGAAGCTTTCCACTTCCACCACCTTGGCAAAAACCGCCATCGCATTGAGATCAAGTGCCATTTGTTGCCCCCATGGAACAATCTGTTCCACAAATGATGGATTGTTTCGAATGAAACTGCAATTAGATTTAGCCCACGGAATTGAAACGCCTGCGGAAGCGGGCAAATGCTGGAGAGCCAAATGTCAGACAAAGCCAAAGTCCTCGTCCTCTACCACTCCTCATGGGGCCATATCGAAACCATGGCCGAGGCCGTCGCTGCCGGTGTGCGCGAGGCGGGTGCTGAAGTCAACATCAAGCGCGTGCCCGAGACGATGGGCGAAGACGCGATGGCCGCCGCCCATATGAAAATCGACCAGAAGGCCCCCGTCGCCGTGCCACATGAGCTGGCAAACTATGACGCCATAATTTTCGGTGTGCCGACCCGCTTCGGCAATATGTCAGGCCAGATGCGCTCCTTCCTCGATCAGACGGGCGCGCTCTGGGCCGGTGGAAAGTTGATCGGTAAAGTCGGTAGCGTCTTCACATCGACCGGCACAGGCATCGGCAATGAGTCCACCATCCTCACAACGCACGTAACGCTGCTGCATCAGGGCATGATCATCGTCGGCGTGCCCTTCGGTGCCCCCGGCATCGGCGATATTTCCGAGGTACACGGCGGCTCGTTCTACGGGGCAGGCACGATTGCCGGCTCGGACGGTTCACGCCAGCCCAGCGAAATGGAACTCGGCATGGCCAAATTTCAGGGCAAACATGTCGCCAGCATCGCCAACAAGCTGAAAGTCTAATTCTCCACGCGCGGTGCCGGTCTCTCCCCCGATCGGCACGGCACCGCGACAAGGCCGGTGGTGTTCCCTCCAGCACCACCGGCCTCCCCATTTCTCTCCCCGCGAAAGGACCGCCATCATGGGATTGCTCGTCAACGGCTCATGGCAGGACAAGTGGTACGACACCAAATCCACCGGCGGTCGCTTCGTGCGACAGGATGCGGCCTTCCGCAACTGGGTCACAACAGACGGTTCGGCCGGTCCGACAGGTGACGCGGGCTTCAAAGCAGAAGCGGGCCGCTATCATCTTTATGTGTCGCTCGCCTGCCCTTGGGCGCATCGCACACTCATCCTGCGTCACCTCAAAAAACTCGACGATGAAATTTCGCTCACCATCGTCGATCCGCTGATGCTGGAAGAAGGCTGGACCATCACCGGCAATTTTCCGGGCACTCTCCCCGACAGCGTCAACAACAAGACGCGCATGCATGAAATCTACGCCGCTGCCAAATCCGATTACACAGGCCGTGTCACCGTGCCCGTGCTCTGGGACAAGAAACAAAACACTATCGTCTCGAACGAGAGCGCCGACATCATCCGCATGTTGAATTCCGCTTTCAATTCGCTTGATGGCGTGGACGCCTCGCTTGATTTTTATCCCGAAGATTTGCGCAGCGAAATCGACGCCGTCAATGCATCCGTTTACGGCCGTGTGAACAACGGTGTCTACAAATCAGGCTTTGCCACTGACCAGAAAGCCTATGAAGAAGCCGTCACGGCGCTCTTTGATGAACTCGACAGTCTGGAAGCGCGCCTTTCCAAACAGCGCTATCTCGCGGGCGGACAAATCACCGAAGCAGACTGGCGTCTCTTCACCACGCTCATCCGCTTTGATGCCGTCTATCACGGCCATTTCAAATGCAACTTCCGCCGCATCGCGGACTATTCGAACCTGTCAAACTACATGCGTGAGCTGTATCAGGTGCCGGGCGTCGCGGAGACAGTCAACATCGCGCATATCAAACATCATTACTATGCGAGCCACCGCAACATCAACCCAACGGGCATCGTTCCGCTCGGTCCGCTGGAAGACTTCACGGCGTCGCACAATCGCGCCATACGAAAACTCTGAAGAAGCGGCTTCAATCCTGCAGAACCCGCTGCAACTCCACAGGGCCGCGTTTATCGTTGTAGCGTTCCGACGGCGTCAGCGCCCAATGCAGCTTCTGCAACTCAGCATCACCGCTTTGCCGCACGTCAAGATCAACCGCCGACGTGACGCAGAAATTGCCCTCATGCCGCGTGCGATAGAGGTCATCACAATGGCGCACCGCGCGGCGCAGAAACGACAATTGCGTTTCGTTGAGTTTCAGCAGCATCGCTTTGTCTTGTGGCAATCCTTCGCCGGACCATGCTGGCGCAATCACTGCCGCTGACATTCCTGCTGTTACTATTGTTGCAGCGATCAACCGTTTCATATTTGCCACTTTCACTTCTCCTGCTCTGCGCCTCACCGGAAGTAAGTCGCATGCAGCCTCATTCTCCGCCTAAGATAGGCCAAAATGTGACCAGTGATTCCGGAGAAGAAAATAATGGCGTTTACTGATTATGATCAATATGACGGGTTAGGGCTTGGCGAACTTGTCACCAAGGGCAAAGTAAAACCGGAGGAATTGCTCGACGAAGCGATTTCCCGCACCGAAAAACTAAACCCCAAACTCAACGCCATTGTCTTTAAACATTACGACGCCGCCCGCGCCCAGATCGCACGCGGCCTGCCCGATGGTGCGTTCAAAGGCGTGCCGTTTTTGCTGAAGGATCTGCATCTCCTCCTCAACGGTACCGAGACCTCCTTCGGCTCGTCTGCTTTCCACGGCAATATCGCCGATCACAATTCAACATTGACCGACCGCTATCTCGCCTCGGGCGTTGTTATTTTCGGCAAAACAAATTCACCCGAATTCGGCCTCTCGCCCACCACCGAACCGCGTGCTTACGGAGCAACACATAATCCGTGGGACCTCACGCGCTCCCCGGGCGGTTCGTCGGGCGGAGCGGCGGCTGCCGTTGCCGCAGGCATCCTTCCGCTGGCAAATGCGAGCGACGGTGGCGGCTCGATCCGCATACCAGCATCGGCCTGCGGTCTCTTCGGCATGAAGCCCACACGCGCCCGCACGCCCATGGGGCCGGATCGCGGCGAAGGCTGGGGCGGCATGTCGATCGCCCATGTCGTCTCGCGCTCGGTGCGCGACAGTGCCGCCATGCTGGACGCAACGCATGGCGCCGCCGACGGTGACGCCTATGCAGCACCCCACGTCGCGCGACCCTTCCTCGATGAAGTCACCACCGCGCCCAACACTTTGCGCATCGCCTTTTCGACCAAACGGCCAGACGGTGCCGCCTGCAACAAGGAAGTCGTCGCCGCCATCGAAGCGACCGCAAAACTCCTGGAGGGCCTCGGTCATGTGGTTGAGGAAGCCGCCCCCGTTTTCGATCCGCAGGAGCTCGGTCAGCATCAGGCAACCATCATCGGTGCCAATGTCGCCCTCACCCTGCGCCAGCGTGCGGCGGTGCTTGGTCGCGAACTCACGGCGAATGATGTTGAAAGCTTCACCATGCTCATCAACGAAGCAGCCAAACTTCGTTCCGGCACGGATTACGCCGCCTCCACGCTCTACATGCATCAGATGGGACGTCACATGGCGCGCTTCCATCAGCGCTTTGACATCTATCTCTCCGCGACACTTGCAACGCCGCCGATCCCGCTCGGCACGCTCGACACGTCGGCGAACGACATAGCGGCCTATCTGCGTGCCTCTGCTGAATATGTGCCCAATATCGGCGTCTATAATATGACGGGTCAGCCTTCCATGTCCGTGCCGCTGGCATGGAGCAAAGACGGTCTGCCGCTCGGCATGATGTTCACGGGCCGCTTCGGCGACGAGGCCACCCTGTTCCGCCTTGCCGGTCAGCTTGAGCAAGCGCAACCATGGGCGGGCAAACGTCCCGCACTCTGAGCCTTACCACATATCGGGCGCGGGCGTGCCGCTTTTGAATTCCAAAAGACGCGCCCGCGTGCCCCGCGTGGTCTCTGCCGGCAATTCGTCGATGGCGTAAAAGCCGTATTCGGCGATCTCGAAGCTTGTCCGCACCACGCTCTCATATTGCGTCGGCCCGACAAGATAGAGCACCACATGATCGGATTTGAATTCGCGGAAATTGGCGAGAAAACCCAATTGCTCAGGCCGCACACCCTCTTTCAGCAAAATACCGGCTTCCTCATCAATCTCGCGCGTCACCGCGCTCAGCGCCGTCTCGCCGCGCTCCACGCCACCGCCGGGCAAATACCAGCCATCGACATAGGAATGACGCACCAGCAGCACGCGGCCCTGCGCGTCCAGCACAATGGCCCGCACACCAAGCGTCAACGGCCGGAAAACGCGCACATGTAGCCTGTAAAGCGGTTTCAGGATGATCCAGAAAGTTCGAACGATTTGCTGCATGATCCGTCAACCCTATCAGAAATTCCGGCGCTGCGTGTCTCGGTCACAGGCTGATCTTTAGAGCCTGTCAACACTTGCGACCTTATCGTGGCACGGTAACTTTTTGTTTATTTCCGACCGGATTTGTTGCATCACATGCGTCTTTCCTCGCTCCTCAAGTACCGCCAGAAGTCCAAACGCCCACTGCCGCCGGAAGAAGAACCGCGGGCGGGCAAAAGCGCCATCAAACGGGCATTGCGCCATTCAGCCGCCGCCTCCAATTACCGTTCCGCCGCCATCCTCGGTGAACGCATCGCCACTGCGCTCTCAACCATCGAGACCGCCGTTCTGGCCATTGATGTCGTCAGCGACCGTCTGCGCGAAGCCGCCGGTCTCGTCGAATCCGCCCGCATCACCGACAATCTCGCCCGCCGCGAATTGCTCGCCGGTCGCTATGATGATGTGCGCAGCGAAATCGACGCGACCGTGGGGGCTGCCGCGCACAACCGCGTCAATCTCATCAACGGGCTGCTCATCGGTGGACGCTCCGCCGCCTTCAACATCGCGCTCGATGACGACGGCCGCTCCGACATTGCGGTGGGCGTGGTGAACCTCACAACCGGCGCACGCGGCCTCGCGCTCTCACCGCCCCGCACAGGCTTTTCTGATGATGCCGAAATTGCGATGATTCTCGCCGAAATCGACCTCAGCCAGACGCGCTTGGCCGAAGTGAGCCTGCGTTTTGCCGACCACGCCGCCTTTATTGCCGACAGGCTCGCGCGCCTTCAGATACTCGCAGGCAACGCACCCATCATGGCGGGCCTGCCCACAGGCGCCGACGCGGCAGAACCCGCGGAACCGGACGACGACCGGACCCGACCGCTCGACCTCCTTTCGGACGAGTTCCCGCGAAGCAGATCAAATGAAAATACAGATTTCGACGATGAGGCCCTTGGCAGCGTCTGAACGAACCCCCATCCTTTGAGGAACAAAAAACTCAGAGGGGGCCCTGTATGAGCAATCCGAAATCTGCCACAGCCAATGCCGAACAGTCCGAAGCCTGGAACGGCACGACCGGCATCAAATGGGTCCGCTTTCAGGACCGGCTCGACCGCATGCTCGCGCCCTTCGGCGACGCGCTGCTTGCCAAGGCCGCCATCAAATCCGGAGAGCGCGTCCTCGACATCGGCTGCGGCTGCGGGGCCACCACCATCGAAGCCGCGAAATTTACAGGCTCCTCCGGCCGGACGCTAGGCATCGACCTTTCCGCTCCCATGACCGCGCATGCCCGCGACCTCGCCACCGCCGCCAAATCCACAGCCGAATTCGCCGTCACCGACGCCTTCACCCATGATTTCGGCAAGGATAGTTTCGACCTACTCATCTCGCGCTTCGGTGTCATGTTCTTTGACGATCCGGTCGGTGCTTTCACCAACATGCGTCGTGCGCTCACGCCTCAAGGCCGCATGGTCTTCATCTGCTGGCGCCCCTTGCCGGAGAATGAATGGATATCCGCCCCCATGCGCGCCGCCCGCTCCCTCATTCCGCCTGTGCCGCCTGCCGATCCTTACGCCCCCGGCCCCGGCGCCTTCGCCGAAAAAGAACGCGTCACATCCATCCTCGAAAAAGCAGACTTTAAAAATGTGACCCACAGCGCCATCGACCTGCCGCTGAGCATCGGCGCGTCACTCGACGAGGCGCTGGAACAATCGATGGAAATCGGACCACTGTCGCGCCTCATCGCCGATCTCGATGACACGGTCAAAACCAATGTCCGGCAGGCCGTGCGCGGAGAACTTGCCAAATATTTAACGCCGGATGGCAGCGTGATCCTCTCCAGCGCCGCTTGGGTTGTCAGCGCCACCGTATAAAATGCTGGCAACTGTCATGTAAAAGTCATCGCATGCGTTCCAAAGCTACTTGGTATTAAGACCTCTCCCCTAATGTTCCCCACGAGACATCTCAACCGCGTGGGGCGGGCTGGGCGATGCTCACACCCTTGACGAAGGGACATGGGGGGAATCCATGGCGCGTAACGTATTTGAAACGCTGACCGTCCTTGTTGTCGATGACAGCAGCCACATGCGCTATTTGCTGCTCGGTCTGCTGCGCGCACTGGGCGTGGGCGAGGTCATTCTCGCCAACGACGGTGACGAGGCCTGGTCAAAATATATTCTGCACAAACCCGATCTCGTCATAACGGATGCCGCAATGGCGCCCGGCGACGGATTTGCGCTGGCCAAGCGTCTACGCAACGACGACATCGCCACCTCCCGCCACGTCCCGATCATCATGATTTCGGCTCACACCGAAATTTCAGCGATTGAACGCGCCCGTGAAGTCGGCATCACCGAATTTGTGCGCAAGCCGCTTGTGCCCCGCGCGCTTTACGAACGCCTGATCGCTGTCGTCAATCGTAAATATGAGATCAATCCGGCTGCCCTTCGCAAGGTGGCCGACGATCAACCACAAGTCGCGTTTCTTTGAGGTCCGACATGAGTAGTGAAAATCAAGAGCCCGTCGTCGCCCGCTTCGTCCGCCTGCCGTCGATTGCCGAACGCAAACTCGGACCGGATTACAGCGCGCCCATCCGCCTCGACCCCCGCGTCCTCAATCAGATGCAGGCCACCATCAAGACGCTCGGCAAACAATATGTCGATACACTGGGCCGTCAGGTGCATGAATTGCTGCCCATGATTGCAGACGCATGTTCAGGCGATCAGGCACAGCGCAGCGCCTTTTACGAAATTGTCCATGATGTGCGTGGCCTTGCAGGCACTTTCGGTCACCCGATTGTCGGCAAATTCGCCAAGTCGCTCTGCCACTACATGCAGGAGCACGCGACAATTGACCAAACCATTGTGCGTTTCCACATCGAAGCCATGCGCGACGCGCTTGCCGATGCCGCCGCCGATGACCGGCTTGCCGAAGACACACTGAACTCACTCGCTCAACTTATCCGCACGGCGGAAGACGCCCGCACGCCGGCCCGTAAAAGTCCGGTCGGATGAACGCGCGGCACGATGCCGAAACATCAATGCTCCTCGCCGGTCTCAAGGTTCTTGTTGTCGACGACAGCGCCAACATGCGCGATCTTGTGGTCGCGCTCCTCAACTCCATGGGCATCACGGATATCACCTGTGCAGAAGACGGTGATGCGGGGCTTGAGTATTTTGCAACCGCCACGCCCGATCTCGTCATCACCGACGGCATGATGGAGCCGATGACTGGTTACGCCATGACCAGCGCCATCCGCGCCTTGAGCGACGATGGCGCATCGGGCGAGTTCAAACGCTCCGACGTGCCGGTCCTCATGCTGTCGGGCCACAGCGAACCTGATATTGTCGAATGGGCCCGCGATGAAGGCGTCACCGATTACATCGTCAAGCCCGTGTCGCCGGAACTGTTTTACGAGCGCGTTCTCGCCGCCATTTCCAATCCGACACATATTGTCGAAACCGCCGGCTTCCGTGGCCCCTCGCCGCGCCGCACGCTACCTGTGCACGAAGCCTATCGCGCCCAAGACAAACCGGCGCACGACGCGTAACCGAAGGGTCAGCCCGTCACTTCATCAAGGAAGCGTCCGAGCAACGGATTGACCACGCCCGCATCTTCCCAGAACGGCATATGCCCGAGCCCTTCCAGAATATGCACCTTGCCATCCCAGAGATTGTTATAGGTCACGCTTTTCAGAAACGCGTTGCTGACAAAAGGTTCCGCCGAACCTGAGACCACGGCCAAAGGTTGCCGCGCCGTGGCCGCAATCTGGCGCCCGTCAAGATCGCGCCCTTCAATCGCCGACTGCAACATCAGCGGACGAAAGCGTCCGTCAGCACGTCGCGCCGCTTCGATCATCCATGGCAGCGGCGTCACGTGTTCGCCAAGTCCGCCCTGCACCTGAATACGGGCCTCTTCCTCTGTAAATGTTTCTTGGAAGGTGAGCCCCATATGCTCATAAGGCAAAAACGCCTCGCCCATATCGGCCCCGCCCGCGGGTGGCGTACCGGTGATCCAGGCGGCCGTGGCCCCCGGCCAGCGCGCCAGCATTTCAAGCGCCGCATGACCCCCGAGCGACCAGCCGACCACCACCGCCTTGTCGATCTTCAATGCCTCAAGCAACGCCATCGCCGCATCGGCAAAACCGTGGATGGAATAAGTGAGCGCGGGGTCCGGCGCATCCGAGCTTGCCCCATGCCCCGGCAGGTCAAAGGCAATCATCCGGTAATTCAGCCCCAACTCGCTCACAAGCTGGCGACCAAACATCTCCTTACACGATGAATTCCCGTGAATGAACAGCACGACCGGCCCCACACCGCCCGAATCTACCCAAGCGATACGGCCATGATTTGTCTCGCAAAAACCCGTTTTTAGCATCCCGCCTGTCCCCCGCTGATGTGGCCCGAGCCTAGCATTTTCTAATCCCCGCGCACCCCCGATTGAGCCTTTCAAAAGATGACAGTGGCGTCATTTTTGTTTGCCACCCCAAAATTCGGGGCGTAGGCTTCCTGTCAGGAATAACGGTCCGTCAGTCCGGCACCTCCGGTCTTGCGGTCGCTTTACACCGACGATTAGGCATTGGCTCTGGGAGGAGACATGACGAACATCACCACAAACATCACGACGGATCCGGCGTACGAGGCCGTCGCGCCCGATGATTTTCCGGCGATGATGGAAGTTGAACGCTACGGCAATCGCTCGAAGGCGTTCGACAAGATCATCTCCGCCACGCATGACCACTTCTGGGATCCGCTCGACACGAAATATATCGACTTCTCCAAGCCCTTCGACATGGAGAACGAATATCTGATCGACCCTGCGCTCAATGGCGACCTCAAAACTGCCGTTGCCGACAAGCTCGATGAAAAGCAGAAAATCAAACTCGTCAATCTCGACACTCAGTGGGGCCTCTCCTCGATCCTCCACGGCGAAGCCGGAGCGCTCGCGCTCTCGGCCTCGCTCTGCCACATCCTGAAAGACCCGGGCGCGCAGGAATATGCCGCCAACCAGACGCGCGAAGAAGCCCGTCACGTTGCCGGTTTCTCGCGCTACATTCAGGCGCGTTGGGGCAAGCCCGTCGCCGTCGGTCCCGCTCTTGGCAACACGCTGACCGAACTCGTCAACACACCGCTCGTGTGGAAAAAGATCGTCGGCATGCAAATGCTGGTCGAAGGCCTCGCCATGGGCGCTTTCGCCACCTTCTACAAAGCCAGCCGCGATCCGTTGATGGTTCAGCTCATGCAGTTGGTGATGACGGACGAAGCCTTCCATCACAAGTTCGGCAAAATCTGGGCCGACCGCACCATCCCCAACATCAATCCCGCCGAGCGTGACGCGATTGAAGACTGGGCCTGGCAGATTTTCGAAGTGCTGCTCTACAATCTCGGATCGCCGGAACAGAAGAAACACATCTACGCCGCTGTCGGCCTCGATTGGCAGTGGGTGCAGGGTGCTTTCATGGAAGCCATCACGGATGCCGCCATCCGCGAGGAAATGCAAGAATCAACCAACATTTTCCGCGTACTGATTAAAACACTTCTCAAGGCCGGCATCATCACCAGCCGCACTTCGGGCAATTATGCGGCCTTCATCGACATGAAGGAACTCTACCTCGAAGGCGACCGCATGGTCGGCGACGACATTGCCGAGGAAGGCATCAAATACCTTCTCAAACTCAACGGTCAGGGCGACCGCGCCTACTCGCTCGACAAAATGTCCGCCGCTGAATAAGCAGCATTCGGATGAAATGAATTGGGCGGCGCTTTTAGCGCCGCCCTTTTTCATGACCGGATCAATCCACCGGCTCGCCGGGGGCTGTGCCCGGATCGGGTGCTGGACCGGGCGCACAAGTATCGCAGCCAGGCAATTGCGGCGGAACGGGCCCGCAGTCGGCCGGGTCACAAGGAAGGGGAACCGGCGTGTCTTCGGCGAGGGCGAGCGGCGTTGCAAGAAAGAAGCAAAGCGCTGCAGCGGATAAAATAACGGACTTCATGCGCAGATGCCCCTTCAGTTGGTGGAAGGCGTGTCGAAGCCCTGTCCCGACAAATCCTTCGCATCCTCCTCGCTCGGAGCAACAGTCGCCTCCTGCGAAGTTTCCTCGACCTGATCGAGCTGGGTTCCGGCGTCGGACGACTCGTCATCCGCAAAGGCGGGACCCACCGGCGCTAAAGCAATAAAGGCAGAAAACACAACAGTGACAACTCCGAGGCGATAAATCATGGCATCTCTCCCGAACGTTGAATGGGTTTTTCACCCGTCACCGGCAAAGCACAGCCGACGCCAGCAGATTATCCCAATCGTTCGTGCATATCCACGCGCATCCGCAGTTCCAACTCACGCCCTTCAGGTATTCCGCTCCCGCTAAATGCTGCATCGCAGAACGGTCCATCACGCCCGCCTCATGAGCCCATCAATAATTAGATCCAGCGCCGCGCCATATTGTGCCCGCGCCGCCTCCACATCATCGGCCGCCGCGATGCCCAGCCCCGCCTGTTGCAACGCGCCCGCGAGCAGATCGCCGATTGGCCCCATGTCTTTTGCCAAAATGATCCCCTCATCCACCAAATGCTGAAGCGCATGATCGAGGAAGAATTTCGACAGCGGCGCCTGCAATGCTTTCCAGTTGAGAAAACCCAGCACCGCCGGTCCCTCGATCAGAAACAACCGCCGCACTTCTGGATCAGCGTAAATACCGAGCAGCACCTGACTGCCTACCTTCAGGTCTTCGCGGTCGGCCTTGATCTTTGACATGGTTTCGTCGAACAGCCGCTGCCCGATTTCCGGCAACATTTTTTCAAGCACCGCCTGAAACAAATCCTGTTTGTCTGCGAACTGATGATAGAGCGCGCCGCGTGTCACCCCCGCCTCGCGGACAATCTCTTCGGTGCCCGTCTCTGCAAACCCCTTTTCCGCAAAAAGGCGGCGGGCAGCGGCGAGCAGCTTGTCACGGTTTTTGGAGGGTCTTTTGGCAGGGGCAACGCGCATATCACCAACTTATACAGCTTGTATGAAAATCGAATCCAATTTATACAGTCTGTATCTCATACAACCAGTATGAAAGATCATAAAATGACCATCGACACGACCTTACCCCTCTCGCCTTCCCGCAGAATGCCTTGGAATCTCTTCATTTTTGTCGCGCTGGCCTGCACCACCGTGGTCTTCGGTTCGCTCACCATATGGACCGATCCCGTCGAAGGCTGGCTCCATGCCGCCCGCTACACAGCGCGGCTTTCCTTCCCGATTTTCCTCACAGCTTTTCTGGCCTCAAGCCTTGCCTATTGGCTGCCGTCAGAGACGACACGCTGGCTGCGCGCCAACCGGCGCTATCTCGGCCTGTCCTTCGCGTTTGCGCATTTCGTGCATCTCGGCGCGCTCATCACCTATCTCAATCTCAGCGGCGACAATTCCCGAAGCCTCCAGACGCTCATCGGCGGCGGCGGTGCCTATGTGATGATCGCGCTCATGGCGCTCACGTCGAACAACTGGTCACAGCACACCCTCGGCCCCAAGGCATGGGGCTGGTTGCATTGGATCGGCGTCTATTATGTCTGGTTCATCTTCACCTTCAGCTATCTGGGTCGCGTCACCAAAGAAGTGCCGCAGGAACCGCGCATCATCTACATCACCCTCTTCGGCCTCGCCGTGACCGCGCTCCTCATCCGCATCGTGACGCGGATAGCAAAGTGGCGAGCCTAAAAATAGGTGTCGTCCCGTGGCTTGCCCCCGGGACCCATCTCGCAACACGGCCCCCGTGGTCAAGCCACGGTGCGACATTGAACCTGTGGTAACAATCACAATCAAAAAATACTCAATCTGCTACACTCCCCCGACACGAACTCTGCCGCGGGGGTGCATGACATCGGACCGAAAAGCAAAGCTCCTGATACGGACAGGCCTTCTCCTCGCCTGCCTCACACTCACGCCGTCAGCCTCCGCCAACATCTTCGGCACCGACGACCGCCGCCTCATCACCGATGCAGACGACTTGTCGGCGGTCGGACTTATCGTCTGTGAAGGGACGACCCGTCGCCCGACAGCCACACTCATCGCACCGAACAACCGCGGCCCGCACCGCCTCATTATCTCCGTCGCCCATAGTTTTCTGGGGCTCGGCAATGCGCCACTGACGCCTTGCGCCTTCTGGCCGGGCGGGCACGAAAGCGATGCCGTCGGTATCACCGCCGTCTTCCTCGGCACCAATCGCCCGACCGGCGAATGGAACGAGGACTGGTCGGTCGCCCTTATTGCCGCTACCCCGCGCGCGGACTATCAGCCACTGCGCCCGCTCGTCATGACGGTTGCCGAGGCAAATGCCGCCCGCGCCCACGGCGCACCATTTCTGCTGGCGGGGCACAATGGCGAAACCGGCCCCATGATGTGGTCCGGTCGCTGCGGTCCGGTGGCCAAGATCAATGCCGACATCAACCGCTTCGACGACCGCGCTTTCAACCATGATTGCGACATGATGCCGGGCTGGTCCGGCGGGCCTTTGATGCTCCAGCGCGAAGGCCAACGCTACGTCATCGCGGTCAACGCGACCGAGTTGAATGCACTGGTGACACGCAACGGCGAGCCATACAACGGCAGCTACAACGCAAATACGGCGGTACGCATCGACGGTCGTTTTCTCGATGCCATCACCTTCATGGCGCGTGCGCCTCTGCCCCCGCATGCCCCCTATGGCGTCACCGCCTGCCGCCTCTGGGCCGCCCCGCCCGAGGCGATGAAACCTTGCTGACAAAGGGTTCAGCAGCGCATCGGAAGTCTCTCCGCGATACGTGACGCGCCGGAAATTCTCTGTATCATGCCCCCAAAGAAAATCGAGCCGCCAAAAGAGCGGTATCAACAATATATGGGGAGACACTAATGGCCTGGAACTTCGGCGATATTCTCGACACCATCGCACCCGCTCTCAATCAGGACGGGCCCGCCCTCGTCCACGGCACCCGCAAAATCACTTGGGCCCAGTTCACCAAGCGCAGCAACAATCTCGCGCGCGGCCTCATCGAACGCGGCGCCAAACCCGGCGACAAACTCGCCTTCTACATGCGCAACCGACCGGAATATACCGAACTTCTCGCCGCCGGTTACAAGGCGCGCCTCACCCATGTAAACGTCAACTACCGCTATAAGGCCGACGAAGTCTTTTACATCTTCGACAATTCGGACGCACAGACCGTCGTCTATGGGTCAGAATTCCGCGACATTATTACCGAGATCCGTCCGCGCCTGACGAAAGTGAAAACCTTTCTCGAAGTGAACGACGGCGGCCCCATCGCTGATTTCGCCGAACGCTATGAAGACCTCGCGACTTCCGGCAAGGGCGACCAGCTCGACATCAAACGCTCGCCCGACGATATGCTCTTCATCTACACCGGCGGCACCACAGGCATGCCCAAAGGCGTAATGTGGACCCATAATGATTTGCGCGAAACCCAACTTTCCGCCTTGCGCCGTCTGGGGCCCGTGCCCGAAAGCCTGCCCGCGCTCATGGCCTCGATCAAGGAAGTCGGCAATGCCCCGCCGATGATCCCCGCCTGCCCGCTCATGCACGGCACCGGCCTTCTCACCGCCAATGGCAACATCATGGCTGGTGGCTGCATCGTCACACTCGACAGCGTGTCGCTCGATCCTGACGAACTCTGGAAGGCGGTCGATGCAAACAAAGTTGCGCAAGTTGCCATCGTCGGCGACGCCTTCGCCAAACCCATGCTGCGCACCTTGCGCGAAGCACCCCAAGGCACTTACGACCTCTCCTCCATCGTCACGCTGATCTCGTCCGGCGTCATGTGGTCCACAGAAGTCAAACGCGGCCTGCTGGAATACATGCCCAACGCCATCATGACCGACAGTTTCGGCGCGTCCGAAGCAGTCGGCCTTGGCTCATCGCTGATGACCAAAGACGGCGAAATCGCCACGGCGAAATTTCAGATCGGCGAACGCTGTCAGGTGTTCGACGAGAATGACAATCCCGTGCCCCCCGGCTCCGGCATTCCGGGCTTCATTGCGCTCGGCGCTCCCATTCCGGTCGGCTATTACAAAGACCCGGAAAAATCCGCCAAGACCTTTAAGACAGTACGCGGTCTTCGCTACTCGATCCCCGGCGACTGGTGCACGGTCGAACCAGACGGCACGCTGACGCTTCTCGGACGCGGCTCCGCCTGCATCAACACAGCGGGCGAAAAAGTCTATCCCGAAGAAATCGAAGAAGCCTTGAAGACACATCCGTCAGTCGAAGACGCACTCGTCGTCGGCCTGCCGGATGAAAAATGGGGCCAGTCCGTCACCGGCGTCATCAAACTCGCACCCGGCGCCGCCTTCGACGAAGAAACACTCCGCGCCCATGTGCGTGGTCAGCTTGCGGGCTACAAAACCCCCAAGCGTATCCTTATCGGCACCACCGTCGCCTTCCGCGCCGCCAACGGCAAAGCCGACTACAAAACCGTCACCGCCTACGCCAAAGAAACCCTCGGCGTCGCGTAATTCTTTCTCTTACCTAGCCCTCTCCCTCTGGGAGAGGGTTGGGTGAGGGTCTTCCTCCCCTCACTCCGCCGCATATTCCATCTGCGTCGTAACAAACCCAGCCATGCCCGCGCCGTACCGCGTCGTGAGATAAGCGGCAACATCCTCAAACGCCTGCGCGCCGGTATTCACATTCAGCGCGCCGCCTTCGTGTCCAAAAGTCACAACCGCCGCACGCTTGTCTGCCTCATTCGCCGTGCGCAACAAGCGCAAGCCGTTGCGTGTTTTCACCTCGGGCGCGTCGGCAACAATATCGACATGCGCACGATAAGTGCGCGGCAGCATGTCGGCGGCAAAAGCAAAACCCACTTCATCGACACCTTCGCCCACCTCCAGCGCGTAGTCATCACGTGGCCAGGTCGTGAGATAGGCCCATGCTGCCCGCAGATAATTCCGCCAGCCCAGGTGAAATCTGTCGCTGTCATGCGCGTTTGAAAAATCGCTCATCCCTTGCTGACGTGCCGCTGCCCGTGCCGCCTCGCGCCCCGCAATCAGTTCGACCACAAAAAGCGCCGTCGGCAGTGATGCGCTGACACCGGACGACGTAACGAAAGCGCCGTCCTTCACATAACGTGTATTGGTTTGCCATTGCACATCGGGGAAATTCTTCCGTCGCATATCGACCGAATGGAAATGCCCCGTCGCGCGTTTACCGTCGAGCAATCCGGTACCCGCCAGCACTATGGACCCGTCACAAATCGAAACAAGCACCGCCCCCTTGGCCGACTGCGCGCGCAACCAGTCGCGCGTCACCTCATTGTCGGGATCGTGAAACGCGGGGATAATCACATATTGCGCGCCTTGTGGATGTGTCACATCAAAGTCGCTGAGCGTCGAGTCCGGCAGCGCCTCAAGCCCGTTCATAAAATCAATCGGCTCCGCACTTGGCGCGACCGCCGCCACATCGGCGACACCCGCCGACCCGATCACCCCGTAAGGCACCATGAAGTCGGTGATCTCCGTACCGTCGTTCTGTGCCAGCACAGCCACAACAGGTCGCCCGTCGGCTTCTGCCGCACCGCCGCCCGCCATCACGCCCATCACCAGACCCAGGACAATTCCGCTCATTCTCACGATGGTCGACTCCACTGTTACGATCCGGCGCAAGCATCGGCGCCGAACCCTGTCAGCGGCAATGACATTCACCGCGCGTTTTCAGCCTTTCGCACCTGTTCGACCCTGAGCAGCCCCCTCCCCTGAGTGTTCAATTTGATGCGTCTAGAGCATTGGCTACGCCAAAGCATCGCTGCTATCCTCCCGCGCAAAGACCTTACCCATAAATGAAACGGGAAAATGCACATGGAGCAGATCGAAAAGTTCCGCCAGGAAACGCGCGAATGGCTGGAGGCAAATTGCCCGCCGTCCATGCGCACGCCCATGACCAACGAAGACGACACCGTCTGGGGCGGCCGCAAGGCGACATACGAAAATCCTGAAGCCAAACTCTGGCTCGACCGCATGGCCTCACGCGGCTGGACCGTGCCGACATGGCCCAAGGCCTATGGCGGCGGCGGCCTCAGCAAGGAAGAAAATCAGGTCCTGAGCTCCGAACTGCGCCGCATCAAGGCGCGCCCGCCCTTGTCGAGCTTCGGCATCTGGATGCTCGGGCCCGCGCTTCTCGAATATGCCTCGGAAGAACAGAAGCAAAAGTTCCTGCCCCCCATCGTGCGCGGCGAAATCCGCTGGTGTCAGGGCTATTCCGAGCCGGGCGCCGGTTCCGATCTTGCCGGTCTTCAAACCAAAGCCGAAGACAAGGGTGATCACTATCTCGTCAACGGCCAGAAAATCTGGACGTCATACGCCGACAAAGCCGACTGGATCTTCTGCCTCGTGCGCACCGACAGCACCAAGAAGCATGACGGCATCAGCTTCCTCCTCTTCGACATGGCGACACCCGGTGTCGAAGCCCGCCCGATCAGCATGATCTCCGGTGCCTCGCCCTTCTGCGAAACGTTCTTCACCGACGTCAAAGTGCCGAAAGAAAATCTCGTCGGCGAATTGAACAAAGGCTGGACCATCGCCAAACGTCTGCTCCAGCACGAACGCGACATGATCTCCGGCATGGGCCTCGGCTCCGGCGTCGGGTCATCCGCCAGCCTCGAAAGTCTTGCCAAGGATTATTTCGGCGAGAGCAACGGCAAGGTTGCCAGCGCTGCACTGCGTGAACATATCGCGCAGCAGAAGATGGACGGCAAAGCCTTCGCACTGACACTTCAGCGCACCGCCGAAGAGGCCAAGGCCGGTCATGCCGTGGGCGCAGCCTCCTCAATCTTCAAATATTACGGCACGGAGCTGAACAAGCGCCGTTATGAACTGATGCTCGAAATCATGGGCACCAAAGGTCTTGGCTGGACAGGCGAAGGCTTCACCGATCAGGAAATCGGTGTGACGCGGTCCTGGCTGCGCTCCAAAGGCAATTCCATTGAAGGCGGCACATCCGAAGTGCAGCTCAACGTGGTCGCCAAGCGCGTCCTCGGCCTCCCCGATTAAGCATCCCTGTATTCAGAGTAACAAGAAGAGTTCACGTCGATGGCACTTGTACTGACCGAGGAGCAGCAGCTCCTGCGCGATACGGCAACACAGTTCTTCCAGAAGAATGTCCCGATCGCCAACCTGCGCAAATTGCGCGACAGCAAATCAGCCGACGGTTTCGACCGCGCGGTCTGGAAAGAAATGGCCGACCTCGGCTTTGCCGGCATTCTGACATCTGAAAAATACGGCGGCACCGATTTTGGTCCCGTCGGTCTCGGCCTCGTGCTCGAGCAGGCCGGTCGCACGCTCGCGGCCAGCCCGCTCGTGTCCACGGTCCTGCTCTGCGGCTCTGCCGTGCAGCTCGCAGGCAGCGCCACCCAGCGTCAGGACATTCTCTCGTCCATCGCGGCGGGCGAAATCATCATGGCGCTGGCGCTTGAAGAAACCGCCCATCACAACCCGACACATATCGCCACCAAGGCCGAAAGCGGCGGCGCGGGTTACCGCATCTCCGGCGAAAAAACCTTCGTGCTCGACGGCCATGTCGCCGACAAACTAATCGTCGCCGCCCGCACCTCAGGCAAGGTCGGCGATAAATCCGGCATCACACTCTTCATCGTCGATGCCAAAGCCAAAGGCGTCACCATCACGCGCACATTGATGGTGGACAACCGCAACGCTGCCAACATCACCTTTGAAAATGTCACCGTCGGCGCAGACACCATTCTGGGTTCGGTCGATGGCGGTAGTGACGTACTCGATCAGGTGCTCGACATCGCACGCATCGGCCTTGCCGCTGAAATGCTCGGCTCCATTCAGGAAGTCTTCGACACGACCGTCGAATATCTGAAAGAGCGCAAGCAATTCGGCGTGCCGATCGGATCGTTTCAGGCATTGAAACACCGCATCTCGGATCTCTTTTCCGAAATCGAGCTCTGCCGTTCCGTTGTCCTCGACGCGCTCTCCGCGCTTGAAGCCCGCCGCAATGACGTGCCGCAGATCGCCAGCCTCGCCAAAGCGCGCCTGTCGGACGTTGCCACGCGCATGACCAACGAGGGTCTGCAAATGCGCGGCGGCATGGGCATGACCGATCAGTTCGATGTCGGTCTTTTCATGAAGCGCGCCCGCGTGGCCGCCGCCACCTTCGGCGACGGAAATTTCCACCGCGACCGCTACGCTACACTCGAAGGCTTCTGAGCCGGCAAGGCCCGCCTTCCTGTTCACATAATCTCACCCCGGAAACCCGTTTCCGGGGTGATTTTCTGCCGATTACCTTATTCCTGCCCCGATTTAATGTTGCTCTTGTTGACAGGTTCAGCGACCCGGTATCTCCTGTGTCGCAACATAGAGCCGCAAAACCTTTGCTTGGACTATTGGGAGACATGCTCATGCGCAAGATCATCCTCGCCGCATCCGCCGGTGCCTTCGGCCTTCTGGTCGCCGCTGCGCCCGCTTCTGCATTGTCGAGCTACACCGTCAAGACAGACGGCGGCAACAGCTTCACAGCCGACGGCGTCACTCCGCCCTCGCGCAACCTCTCCATCACTTCAACGACGCAGCCCTCATGGTCGAGCTATGGCTACGAGAGCGCCGCGACTGACCGTTTCAATTCCGCTCAGAACGATCAACAGGATTTGTCACGCGACATGAGCTGGCAGGGCACAGGCTATTACCTGCGTCCGAACCGCTAAGCCCGAGGGGCCAGTTAGGATAATTCGATCCAATGTTCGGTAAAGTTTTAAAATCAGCGCGGTTCTATGGAGCCGCGCTTTTTCTATCTGCACTCGCAAGTCAGCCTGTTCAGGCGCACCCGCATGTCTGGATCGACATGCAAACGGACCTCGTCACGGGCGCAGACAACACATTGGAGGCCATCACCATCACATGGACCTTCGACGAGTTTTATACCGCCTTCGCGGTCGAAGAGTTCAAGAAGCAACCGGATGGCAGTTTCGCGCCCAAAGACCTTGCAGACCTCCTCGACATCAATCTGGAAAATCTCAAAGAGTGGGATTACTTCGCGCAATTCAAACAAAGCGGCAACTCGTTGCCGCTCGGCGCTGCAAAACCGGTCGGATCATCCTACGACGCAAAACTCGGCCGCCTCACGGTCACCTTCACCGTACCGCTGGCAAAACCTGTGACGCCGACGCCCGAAGCACCCGTCCTGCTCCGCATCTATGATCCGACCTATTACATCTCCATCGATTACATCAAGCCGTCGTCCGGGCAATCACCCGTACGCCTGACGGGCGATGCCGCAGCCAGATGCAGCTTCACAAGCACAATCCCCAATGCCGAATCCGTCTGGGCAGGCCTGCCCGCCAGCGCCTTCAACGGCGCTGATTCCGGCGTCGGGCTCGGCTCCAATTTCGCGGCCACTGTTACCCTCACATGCAACAAGGGCTGACACCCATGCGCTTTCTAACTCTGGGTTGTCTCGCGCTCTTGCTCGCGCTGTTTGCCGCCAACATGCCAGCACGGGCCGCTGAGCCTTTTGCCATGCCGTCTCAGGCAACATCACAACCCGACGCCGCGCAGCAAGATGTGTCAGGCCCGCAAGGCACAGTGAGCGCCCTTCTCTATCGCGCCATGCGCCTCCAACAGGATTATTTCCGCAGCCTTGCCACAGCCTTCCGCGCTTTCAATCTTGAGCGATCCGTTACCGCTGCCACAACGCTCATCGCACTTTCCTTTGCCTACGGCATTTTCCATGCGGTCGGTCCCGGCCACGGCAAAGTCATCGTCACTTCCTATCTGCTGGCCGACGAGCGCGATGTGCGGCGCGGCATCGCGCTCGCGTTTCTTTCTTCGCTTGCGCAGGCCATCACCGCCATTCTCGTGGTCGGCGCATTGGCCATCGTCCTTGGTCTCACCCATCGCGCCGTCACAGGTGCCGTCCCCGCCATTGAGCGCATGAGCTTTCTTCTGGTCATCGCAGTCGGCGCGGTTCTCCTGTGGCGCGCCTTACGCGGCAACAGTCACAGCCACGATCACGGCCACCACCGCGACACTCACGATCATTCTCACGATCACGACCATAGCCACGCGGGTCATGCCCATTTGCCGACACCCGCAGAGCTTCGCGCGGCGCATAATTGGCGCGACATGGCCGCCGTCATCCTCGCCATCGGTCTGCGTCCCTGCACCGGCGCGATTCTCGTGCTTCTTTTCGCGCTGACGCAAAACGCTTTTCCGGTCGGCATGTTGTCAGCTCTTGCCATGTCGGTCGGCACAGCGATTACCGTTTCGCTGCTTGCCGTCCTCACACTCCTGTCCAAAAATCTCGCGCTTCGGCTCGCAGGCACAGCAGACAACCGCTGGACCGATCGCATCGAGCGCGGCCTCGCCATCGCGGGCGGGCTCTTCATCCTCGCCCTCGGCCTCATCATGATGGCAAGTTCGTTCCTTCTACCGCCCCAACCGCTTCTCTGAACGACGCTTCTCTGACCGGCAAGCGCCCGCCCCTACTCGACATTCCGCCCCCTCCGCCCCATACTGCGCGCGACCCAATAACGCCTTCCACAAGGACCGATTCCGGCATGGCTGACGAGACGAAACCCAATGATCCTGAGCGCATCACCGTGCTCGCCAAAGACTTCACGCCCGCGGCCATGGAGTTTCACCGTCGCAACATGAGCGAGAAGGGCTACCGCATGGAAGGCCAGATCGTGCAGCGCAAGTTCCAGATGATCGAAGGTCTGGGCGCGCCGAAAGAATTGTTCGACGGCGAGATGTTCTATGCCGTGACCTTCGTCCGCAAGGGCGCCGAGAAATAGGTTCCGGCCTGTCGCCTCGCAAGGGCGTCATTAAAATCCACCATTAAAATCAACCCCTTGCCAGCCCGGCGAGGGGTTTTTACCTGCGACAATCCGTCCAAAACCCGTTGACTCGCTTCGACAATTCCTGCCAGAATTTGGGTGCAATCGACGTTTTGGCCTGCCTTGGCACCTCCGGCTTCGCGCCCTCTCAAGACACTTTCCAAAATCAGGTTGTCATCTACCGCGCGATGGGAGTGCGGATATTTCCGTGCGCAAGTACGCTAAGGAGACAAACATGGCTACTGGTACTGTGAAGTGGTTCAACGGCCAAAAAGGCTACGGCTTCATCCAACCGTCCGACGGCGGCAGGGATGTCTTTGTTCATATCAGCGCCGTTGAACGCGCTGGCATGAGCTCGTTGAACGAAGGCCAGACGATCAACTACGAACTCGTCACCGAAAAGGGCAAGACCTCGGCAGCCAACCTGTCGGTCGCCTGACCCTCCCCCCACTCGAATTTCCGGCCGGGTCTTTGTGCCCGGCCGTTTGTTTTTCAGCAGAGTCATCTGGAACAGGCTTGACGATAATTAACAATTTGGCTAATTATTAGCACTTAGGTTAATTAAATCGCGAGCGGCTCATGCCCGACATCCGCCTCGACACCACGCTTATTGCTTTGGCCGACCCCACGCGTCGCCTCGTCATCAATGCACTGCGCAAGCAGCCCCGCCGCGCTGGCGAATTGGTCGCCATGGCCTCTATCAGCGCACCCGCCATGAGCCGCCATCTGAAAATCCTGCGCCAATCGGGTCTCATCGCCGAAGAAGATGTCGAGAACGACGCCCGCGTGCGTCTCTACAGGCTTCAACCCGAAGCCTTCGCGGATCTGCAAACATGGCTCGACGAGGTGCAGAGTTTCTGGGCCGGTCAGCTTGATGCTTTCAAGGCGCATGTCGAAGGCAAGACCGTCAGGCCGAAAGGCAAGCGCACCAAGCCGAAAGACCAACTTAAATGAGCAAGTCTGTCGAGGCAGAAACCGTTCGCGTTTCCATCGACCTCGCCGTCGATCCAGCCACAGCATTTGCGGCCTTCACCGAAGATGTTGACCTGTGGTGGGCGCGCGGCGCAAAGAACCGTTTTCGCGCGCCATGGGTCGGCATCATGCGCTTTGAGCCCGGTCCCAATGGCCGCCTCATCGAAGTCTATGACGATGAAACAGGCGACCACTTTGAAGTCGGGCGCATCACGGCATGGGAGCCGGGCCACCGCCTCGCTTTCACTTGGCGCATTCCGAATTTTGCGCCCGACGAAATTACCTACATCAACATCACCTTCGAGCCTGTCGTCGCAGGCACACGCGTCACGCTTGAACATGCCGGTTGGGAGGCCTTGCGTCCCGATCATCCGGCCCGCCACGGTCTCACCGGCACAGCCTTCCGCATGATGCGATCCGGCTGGTGGGCCGATCATTTTGTCGCCATCAAACGCTTCACCGAGGGAGGACGACCATGACCGTCAAAGGCAAAAAAGTTGAGGTTTATCTCTGCGCCAAAGGCGCCGCAGAGGCCATCGAGTTCTACAAGAAAGCATTCGGCGCAACCGAAACCGGCGCACGCATTCTCGATCCGCAAAACCGCATCGGCCATGCCGAATTCATGATCGGCGACAGCCTGATGATGATTTCAGATGAGCATCCGGAAATAGGCATTTTGAGCCCGCAATCATTGGGCGGAACGCCGGTCAATCTGATGGTCCATGTCGATAACGCCAAAGCAGCCTTTGAGCAAGCCCTCGCCGCCGGTGCCTCCGAGGTGCGCGCGCTAGCCGACCAGTTCTACGGCGAACGCTCCGGCCAGATCAAAGACCCCTTCGGCTTCAACTGGACCATCAGCCAGCACATCGAAGATGTGTCGCCCGAAGAAATAGAGAAGCGCGCCAAAGCCCTTTACGGCTAATCTCCCGCCACTGGATTGAAATGGGGGGGAACCGTGACCGATCCGAAACCTGTCAGCCGCCACGCGATCACCTTCATCTTCATCACAATGCTCATCGACAGCATTGGTCTTGGCATCATCATTCCGGTAATGCCACAGCTCATTGAAGAACTCACCGGCGACACGCTGAGCAATGCCGCCGTCTATGGCGGCTGGCTTCTGTTTGTCTATTCGCTGGCACAATTCATCTGCGCGCCCATTCTCGGCAATCTGTCAGACCGCTTCGGTCGCCGCCCTGTGCTGCTCATGTCGCTGCTCACCGTCGGGCTTGATTACATTCTCATGGGCCTTGCACCGACCATGATCTGGCTCTTCATCGGCCGCATCATTTCCGGCATGGCAGGCGCCAGCTATTCCACCGCCAATGCCTATATCGCCGACATCACACCACCGGAAAAACGCGCCCAGAGTTTCGGCCTCATGGGTGCTGCCTTCGGCGTCGGCTTCATCATCGGTCCGGTCATCGGCGGCATGCTCGGCACCTTCGGCCCGCGCATGCCTTTCTATGTGGCAGCAGGACTCGCGCTCGCCAATGCGCTCTACGGCTTCCTCGTCATTCCGGAATCTCTGAAGCCGGAAAACCGCCGCCCCTTCTCATGGGCACGCGCCAACACGCTTGGAGCCATCGCGCATCTGCGCAGCGTGCCCACGGCTCTGATGCTTGCCGCCACGCTTTTCTTTCACCAGATGGCACATTTCGTTTTGCCCTCTGTCTGGTCTTTCTACGTGATCGAAAAATTCAAATGGTCCACGGCTGAAGTCGGCTACTCGCTCGGTGCCGCCGGTCTCTTCATGGTGATTGTTCAGGGCGGCCTCATCCGCACGGTGATTGCCAAAATCGGTTCCGAACGCGCCGCCTATGTCGGCCTTATCTTCGCCGTCCTTGGTTACATCGGATACGCCGTCGCGCCCAACGGCCTCACCATCTATATTTTTCTGGCCGTCGCCAGCCTTGCCGGCCTCGCTCACCCCTCGATCAGCGCCATCATCACCACGGCTGTTCCCGCCAATGCACAAGGCGAGTTGCAAGGCGCATTGAGCAGCCTCGGCGGCATCGCTGCCATCATCGCGCCGATCCTGATGACTTATGTTTTTGGCTATTTCACAGCGCCCGCCGCACCCGTCCATTTTGCAGGCGCCCCCTTCATTCTCTCGGCCTTCTTTGAGCTCATCGCCATCGCCCTGCTCGCCCGCGTCATTCGCCAGGCTCATATGAAATAAGGCGCACTTGACATCGCAAGCCCCGACCGCTTGCATCACAGCCTTCATATTCTGCCCGAGGGGACCCCATGAGCATCCAGCTCTTTCTGCTCAATCCGATTTTGCGCTTCCGCATCAAACGCCGCTTCAAGAAAAAACCGGACATTCTGGAATTGCGCCCCGTCATGGCCGAAGCCGCGGCCATGCAAAAGCCCGTCCCCGCCGACATCGACGTCGCACCGGTCAAATTGGGCGACATCCGCGTCGAACGTCTCGCCGCCCCCGATGTCCGCACCGACGCGGCCTTCCTCTATATCCACGGCGGCGGCTGGGTCGCCGGTTCGCCCGAAACCCACCGCGCCCTCACATGGCGCCTCACGCGCCAGCTCGGCATTCCCGTTTACGCGGTTGATTACCGCCTCGCGCCCGAACATCCGTTCCCCGCAGGCCTTGATGATTGCATCGCCGCCTATCGTGCCCTCATCGCCAGCGGCATCGCAGGCTCAAACATCGTCATCGGCGGCGACAGCGCAGGCGGCAATCTCACCATGGCGCTGGCGCTTCGCCTGCGCGACGAAGGTGTGCCCATGCCCGCCGCCCTCGTCTGCCTCTCGCCCGCGCTCGACTTCACCTACTCAGGCGCCTCCGTCCTCGAAAACGGCAAGGCTGACACATTCTTCGTGCCCGAAATCATGCCCACCGTCGGCCCCATCTATCATCCGGGCACCGACGCGAAGCATCCCTATCTCTCGCCGATCTTTGGCGACGCCAGCGGCCTGCCGCCGACACTCTTTCAGGTCGGCGCGCTCGAAATGCTGCGCGACGACAGCACCCGCATGTCCGCCAACATGAAAGCAGCGGGCAATACCAACGTGCAGCTCGAAGTCTGGCCCAAAGTGTGGCACGTCTGGCAGATTATGGCGGACCTTCTGCCCGAAGGTGAAAAAGCAATCGGCGACATCGTCACCTTCGTCAAGAAACATCTGCCGCAACCGACACCGAAAAATACAACAGGAAACACGCCGATGATCAAAGTCCATCACCTCAACAATTCGCGCTCACAGCGCATCCTCTGGCTGCTCGAAGAATTGCAGCTTCCCTATGAGATCATCAAATACCAGCGCGACGCGGTCACCAATCTCGCGCCGCCGGAACTGAAAAAAATCCATCCCCTCGGCAAGTCGCCCGTCATCGAAGACGAAGGCCGCATCATTGCTGAGTCCGGCGCCATCGTCGAACTCATCACGCAGAAATACGGCAAGGGCAAACTCGCGCCCGCCGCAGGCACACCGGCTTACGACCGCTACATCGAATGGCTGCATTTTGCCGAAGGCTCGGCCATGCTGCCGCTCATGCTGGCGCTTTACACGGGCCGTCTGGGCGATGCCGCAGCGCCTCTTCAGCCGCGTATCACCTCCGAACTCGACAATTACTTTAGCTACATGAACGGCCTCGTCGAAAAAGGCGGCTATCTCATGGGCAAGGAATTCTCCGCCGCCGACATCGAAAACTCCTTCGTCCTCGAAGCGGGCAAGATGCGTGGTTTCCTCGCCAATTACCCGAACCTCCTCGACCTCATCAACCGCCTTCAGGCGCGTCCCGCTTACAAGGCCGCCCTTGAAAAAGGCGGCGCTTACGCCTTCGCCTGAGACAAAAAATATAATCCGCTAACGGATTAATTAGAAACCCCTCCGGTACCCGACGTACCGGAGGGGTTTTTCGTGTGAACCCCGCTGTTATAAAACCTTGTTTTGACCCCCCGCCCTTCCGGCGTCATGTGTGTCGGCATGATCCGCACATCGGGCAGCGATGAAAGACGCCGACAGGGCCAATGCCCCGCGCGGACCGAATCCGTCCCCGCCTCTTTTTCGCCCCCGCTGCTGCCCTCTGGCCGATTCCCGGCCCCTTGCGACATATCCCCCGTTTTCACCGCGTCGGACACATGGCCACGCCGCCTGCCTGTCCGCCGCGTGGAAAAGCACGCCGCTTCCTTTCTCCCTGTTAAATCAACATCTTACAGATCAGGGCGAAGCGAAACTGCGGGCAAAACCGGCCCCCGCTGCGACAAGCGGACCGGCTCACCATCACAAAACTGTCACGCAATCGTCGTACTCAGAGGGGGCAAATCTGCTGCTGGCTGGGCGCGACCTAGGAGAACGACAATATGTTGAAACAATTCGGAAAAATCGGCCTTGCCGGTCTCGTCGGCCTCACCGGCGTTCTGGCGGTGGTCGCCTTCACCACGGTCACCACCGTCGAAACTGCACAGGCCGCCGATATTTCCGGTGCGGGCGCGACCTTCCCCTACCCCGTCTATGCCAAATGGGCCGAGGCCTACAAAGCCAAGACCAACACCGGCATCAACTACCAGTCGATCGGTTCGGGCGGCGGCATCAAGCAGATCAAAGCCAACACAGTGGACTTCGGCGCGTCCGACGCTCCCCTCACGGCAGCAGAGCTTGAAAAAGCGGGCCTCATCCAGTTCCCGATGGTCATGGGTGCCATCGTGCCGGTCGTCAATCTCGAAGGCGTGAAGCCCGGCGAGATGAAACTCGACGGCAAGACCCTCGCCGACATCTATCTCGGCAAGATCACAAAGTGGAACGACCCCAAGATCGTCGCCCTCAATAAAGACGTAAAACTTCCCGATCAGGCCATCGCCGTTGTTCACCGTTCGGACGGCTCGGGCACCACGTTCAACTTCACCTATTACCTCAATGCAGCCTCACCGGCCTGGGCCGAAATCGGCGTCGAGAAAGCCGTTGAATGGCCTGTCGGTCTCGGCGGCAAGGGCAACGAAGGCGTCGCCGCTCTCGTCAGCCAGCTTTCCGGTGCCATCGGCTATGTCGAATTTGCCTATGCGCATCAGAACGCGCTGACACATACCGACATGGTCAACAAGGATGGCAAGACCGTCGCGCCGAGCCTTGAAAGCATTCAGGCCGCAGCCGCCAATGCCGATTGGGCCCATGCGCCCGGCATGTATCTGATCCTCGCCGATCAGCCCGGTGCCGATAGCTGGCCCATGACCGCCGCGACATTCATCCTCGTCCACAAGAAGCAGGCCAGAGCCGAAACAGGCAAAGCCGTTCTCGCATTCTTCGACTGGGCCTATGCCGATGGCGACAAGCTTGCCGAAGACCTCATCTATGTGCCGATGCCCGACAAAGTTGTCGATCTGGTCAAGACCGAATGGAAATCCGTCACCGATGCCGACGGCAAGCCGGTCCTCTGACCAACGCTTCACATAACAAATCGGGAAGAGGCAAAGTTTTGTCCCTTCCCGTTTCTGCCTTTCAAAAATAACTTACGCAGCCCAGCAATAGGACCGGCCACATGACCGATACGACCCAACGGCCGGCACGTCGCTCACCGATCCAGTTCGGCGACCCCCTGTTCAAAGGTCTGACCTTCTTTTTCGCCATGCTGGTACTCGCCATCCTGACCGGCATCGTCTCTGTACTGATTATAGACTCGATCCCAGCCTTTAAGGAGTTCGGTCCGGCCTTCGTCTGGAATTCGCGCTGGTCCCCCGCCCTCGACATCTACGGCGCCTTCGTTCCCCTCATCGGCACCATCGAAACAGCTCTCATCGCCATGCTCATCGGCGTGCCCTTCAGCTTCGGCATGGCTTTCTTCCTCACCGAAATGTGCCCCCATTGGCTGCGTCAGCCGATCGCGGTCGCCATTGAGCTTCTCGCCGCCGTGCCGAGCATCATCTATGGCATCTGGGGCCTCTTTGTCCTCGTGCCCATCTTCCAAAACTATGTCGAACCCGCCCTCATCAGCACGCTGGGGCCGCTCCCCATCATCGGCCATCTCTTTCAGGGCCCGCCCATCGGCATCGGCGTTCTGCTCGCGGGCATCATTCTGGCCTTGATGATCCTGCCCTTCGTCACCTCGGTCATGCGCGAAGTCTTCGCCGCTGTGCCCGCTGTCTTGCGCGAAAGCGCCTACGGGCTTGGTGCCACGCGCTGGGAAGTCGTTTGGCGGGTCGTGCTGCCCTATTCGCGCGTCGGCGTTGTCGGGGCCATCATGCTCGGTCTTGGCCGCGCGCTCGGCGAGACCATGGCCGTCACATTCGTCATCGGCAATGCCCACCGCCTCAGCCTCTCGCTGCTCGCGCCCGGCACCACCATCTCGGCAACGCTTGCCAATGAATTCACCGAAGCCGACAGCCCGCTCTACACCTCGTCGCTCATCGCGCTGGGCCTTGTGCTGTTTGCGCTGACATTCTTCGTGCTTGCCGTCGGCAAAAAACTTCTGCTGCGCACGCCCGCCACGGGAGGTCGCACATGAACACGCCCGCCGCGCCCTCAGCCCCAGCGCCCGTGAACCTCGCGCGCCGCGCCCTCATCCGCCGCCGCCATCGCTTCAACACGGCCATGACCGTGGTGTCCCTCGCCATGACCGCCGCCGTGCTGATGACGCTCGGGGCCATTCTCGTCACGCTGTTCTACAACGGCATTCAGGCGATCAGGCCCTCGCTCTTTCTCGAAAGCACGCCGCCCCCCGGCAGCGAAGGCGGGCTCGCCAATGCCATTTTCGGCAGCCTCGTCATGACCAGCATCGCGGTCGCGATTGCCGCCCCGGTCGGCATCATGGCCGGCACCTATCTCGCCGAATATGCCCGCACCAGCAAACTTGCCGAGACGGTGCGCTTCATCAATGACGTGTTGCTCAGCGCACCTTCCATCATCATCGGCCTCTTCGTCTATGGCGTCATCGTGCTGTCCATGGGTCATTTCTCTGCTTGGGCCGGCATCGCCGCTCTCGCCATCATCGCCATACCCATCATCGTGCGCACCACCGAAGACATGCTGACACTCGTGCCCGACAGTCTGCGCGAAGCCGGTGCCGCACTCGGCACACCGCGTTGGAAAGTCATCACCTCCATCAGCTACCGCGCTGCCTTTCAGGGCATCATGACGGGCGTGCTGCTCGCCGTGGCGCGTGTCAGCGGCGAAACCGCGCCGCTTCTCTTCACCGCTCTGAACAACCAGTTCTGGAGCACCGACCTCAATGCCCCGATGGCCAATCTGCCGGTCGTCATCTTCCAATTCGCCATGAGCCCCTACGAAGACTGGCGCAGACTTGCCTGGGGCGGCGCACTCCTCATTACGACAGCCGTGTTGATGCTCAACATCATCGCCAGACTGTCCGCCAAGGGAAAGAGAGCCTGAGCATGACCCGTGAAGCCCTGACCGCATCCGCTCTCGGATCAAGCCAACGCGAAAGCCTCGACGGCAAAGCCGGCATGCCCGAAAAAATCGGTGTGAAAAATCTCGACTTTCACTACGGCCAGTTTCAGGCGTTGAAAGACATCAACATCTCCATCCCCGACCGCCGCGTCACCGCCTTCATCGGCCCGTCGGGTTGTGGCAAGTCCACGCTGTTGCGCACATTGAACCGCATCTACGAAATGTATCCGGGCCAGCGCGCGTCGGGCGAAGTCATCGTCGATGGCGAAAACATTTTAAAGCCCGGTGCCGACCTCACGGAACTGCGCACCAAAATCGGCATGGTCTTCCAGAAGCCGACACCCTTTCCCATGTCGATCTTTGAAAACGTCGCCTTCGGCATCCGACTGTATGAGAAACTCTCGCGTTCCGACCTCGAAGAACGCGTCCACTGGGCACTCACGCGCGCCAATCTTTGGGACGAAGTCAAAGACAAGCTCAACGTTGTCGGCACGGGTCTCTCCGGCGGCCAGCAGCAGCGTCTCTGCATCGCCCGCGCCGTCGCCGTCAAACCTCAGATCCTGTTGATGGACGAACCGGCCTCCGCGCTCGACCCCATCTCGACCGCCAAACTCGAAGAGCTGATCGAAGAACTGCGCGAAGAATATTGCATCGTCATCGTCACACATAACATGCAGCAGGCCGCCCGCGCGTCGGACTACACCGCCTTCATGTATCTAGGTGAGCTTGTCGAGTTCGACACATCGGAAAAGATTTTCACCAATCCCTCCAATGTCCGCACCCGCGACTATGTGACCGGTCGCTTCGGCTAACCGCCACTTGTTTTTAAGAACCATTTGCATATAGTCTGGCGCTTCCCTGATTTTCTGCCCTTGGAGCGTCCTGAATGTCGGCCACATTACTCATCGTCTTCCGCGAAATGCTTGAAGCCGGCCTCATCGTCGGCATTGTTCTGGCCGCCACTCAGGGCGTTCCCCGCCGCGGCCTCTGGATCATCTATGGCATCGCCGGTGGCGTCGCAGGGGCTTGTGTCGTCGCGATTTTTGCCGGTGCCATTGCCGGTCTGTTTGAAGGCTCCGGTCAGGAGCTCTTCAACGCCTCGGTTCTCACCCTCGCTGTCGGCATGCTCACCTGGCACAACGTCTGGATGGCAAGCCACGGACGCGAAATCGCTGCAAATATGAAAGCAGTCGGTTCCGACGTCGCCACAGGTAAACGCACACTGGCCGCCCTCGCCATTGTTGTCGGCGTCGCGGTCCTGCGTGAGGGGGCCGAAGTCGTACTCTTCCTCTATGGCATCGCGGCATCGGCTGACTCAAGCCTAGCCTCGATGATGCTCGGCGGCGCCATCGGCATCGCAGGTGGCGCAGTCGTCAGCGCGCTTCTCTATTTCGGCCTGCTCGCCATCCCTGCCCATCGCATGTTTGCAGCAACTTCAACGCTCATCACCTTGCTCGCCGCCGGACTTGCCGCGCAGGCCATTCAATATGTGCAGCAGGCGGGCTACCTGCGCTTTTTCACCAAGCGCCTGTGGAACAGCAACTGGCTCCTCGACGAACGCGGCCCCCTTGGTCAGGTGTTGCACACATTGATCGGCTACACCTCGCGGCCTTCCGGCGCACAGCTGATCGTCTACATCACCACCATCATTGTGATCGTCGGCCTGATGCGCTTGACCCATCATCCCAAACAGCAGGTCGCGCCCACCGCGGCCGATTAATCCGGCTTCGTCCGCTTACGTCATTTTCCGATCTCGTAGACCACCGGCATGTCGATGGTCTGCGAGGCTTGCGGCATCGTATCGGGGAACGGCGGGAACGGGTTCGCACGCTTGAATGTATCGATTGCCGCCTTGTCGAAATTGTCCCGGCCCGACGACCTGATCACATCCGCCGACAAGAGCTGACCGTCGCGCTGGAGTTTGAACCGCACAACAAGTTCATAATCCGCCCGCTGTGAGCCGACGCGGCGCGGCAACTTTTTGTATTTGGCCAGATGCTGAAACAGCGTGGCAAAATAATTAGGCGCGACAGCCGGACGTGCTTCAACAGGCGATTGCGCACGCTGCGGTGCCGCCGGTTCCACCTTCGCCCTCGGCACTTCGACGGGTTCCACCTTTTTGGGCTTCGGCTTTGGCTTCTCCGGTTCCTTCTTGACCTTCTTCAGAACCACCTCTGCCTTTTCAACGACCGGCAGTTCCTCCGGTTTGACTTCCGGTTCCTCGACCTTGGGTATCGACGGAGCGGGTGGTGTCGGCGTCATATCAATCAGCACCGCCGGCGGCGGTGCTTCCGGCAACAGGCTTTCAACCGACGAATAGAGCACGAGCAATGCGATGCCCGCGTGCAAACCGAGGATAACAAAAAAGCTCCTGCTCCAGCGTTTGCGTGTCTCCGCATCGCCGGTCAGCTTATACCCGCTGGCATCGAATTGGGTCATGGAGCGGGGGTATCTAGCGTCACCAGCGCGACTTTGAGATATCCCGCATTTCGCAAGCTGTTCATCACGTCCATCAGGTCGCCATAGGGGACGGATTTATCCGCACGCAGGAAGATGCGCTGCTCTTTGTCGCCGCCTGTCAGACCCTCGAGAACCCTCGACATGGAAACACTCGAAAC
>JAUSLL010000049.1 GCA_030649335.1 Parvibaculum sp.
TCGAGCGCCTTGGCCATTTCTTTCAGGATGTGGATACGACCGTCTTTGGCCTGCGCGAGAGCGACCTTCATGATCTCTTCGTTGATGCCCGTGATCTTGATGTCCATCTGGAGCGATGTCACACCATCGGTCGTGCCGGCCACTTTGAAGTCCATGTCGCCGAGGTGATCTTCGTCACCAAGAATGTCCGACAGAACCGCATGGCGGTCGCCTTCGAGGATCAGGCCCATCGCGATACCGGCGACGGCGCGCTTCAGCGGCACACCGGCATCCATCATCGCGAGCGAACCGCCGCAGACGGTTGCCATTGAGGACGAACCGTTTGATTCCGTGATTTCCGACACGAGACGCAGCGTGTAGGGGAATTCGGTTTTGGCGGGCAGGACCGCACGCAGAGCGCGCCAGGCGAGCTTGCCGTGACCGACTTCACGACGACCGGTGAAACCGACGCGGCCTGTTTCGCCGACCGAGAAGGGCGGGAAGTTGTAATGCAGCAGGAAGTTTTCTTTGTAAGTGCCCTGCAGCGCGTCAACGAACTGTTCGTCTTCGCCTGTGCCGAGAGTGGCAACAACCAGCGCCTGTGTTTCGCCGCGCGTGAAGAGCGCCGAACCATGGGTGCGCGGCAGAATGCCGACTTCCGAAACGATGGAACGAACGGTCGAGAGATCGCGGCCGTCGATGCGCAGTTTCGTATCAAGGATCGAGTTACGAACGACGTCGGATTCAATCGCCTTGAAGACGCCGCCGACATCATTGTCGGACGGGGCGTTGGCATCGTCTGCATTGCAGAGCGCGGCTTTGGCCTTGTCTTTGGCTTTGGCGAGCGCGGCGTAGCGTTCGCCTTTGTCTTTCAGGCCGTAAGCGGCGCGAACGTCGGCTTCGACGAGGCCACGGACCTTGCCTTCAAGTTCCGACTGGTCGGGGGCTGTGAAGGGGCGGGGTTCCTTGGCACATTTTTCGGCCATGCGGATGATCATGTCGATCACGGGCTGGAAGCCCTTGTGGCCGTGCATGACGGCGCCGAGCATGATTTCTTCGCTGAGTTCTTTGGCTTCCGATTCCACCATCATCACGGCGTCGGTTGTACCGGCGACCACGAGTTCAAGCGAGCTGTCGGCCATGTCGTCGATCAGCGGGTTCAGCACATATTCGCCGTTGATGTAACCAACGCGAGCGGCACCGATGGGACCCATGAAAGGCAGACCGGAAATCGTGAGTGCTGCCGACACGGCAACCATCGCAACGATATCGGGATCATTTTCCATGTCATGGCTGAGCACCGTGACGATGACCTGCGTTTCGTTCTTGAAGCCTTTGGCAAAGAGCGGACGGATCGGACGGTCGATGAGGCGCGAGACGAGCGTTTCTTTTTCGCTCGGGCGGCCTTCACGTTTGAAAAAGCCGCCGGGGATTTTGCCCGCTGCGTATGTCTTTTCCTGGTAATTCACGGTCAGCGGAAAAAAGTCGAGACCGGGTTTCGGCTTGCGTTCGCCGACCACTGTGGCGATGACGGTGGTTTCGCCATAGGTGGCGATCACGGCACCATCGGCTTGACGGGCCACTTTGCCGGTTTCAAGGGTCAGCGTGCGGCCGGCCCATTCGATTTCTTCGCGTGTAACTTCAAACATCTTCATTTCCTTCATACATGCGCCGTTCCTCTTTCAGGATGTGATCCCGCACATGTGGCGGGCGGCGCATTTTCTGCCGCTGACGTCGCGGCCGGACATAGTTGGATTTCATGCGCTCATGCCCTTCATACAGGGCCGTCAACTGACGGGATCGTTTACGCCCGAGACAAGGCATCAAACGGTCCGGCTTGCACACATTAATCCGTTAACGGACGAATGTCTCTTCAGGGGCTCTGAAAAAGCACGAATGTCGGTAAAGCAGAAAACGCTTTACCGACACTCAAAATCAGCTTGTTCGAACCATCGGGGAGATAAGCAACCCCGATTAACGACGGATGCCCAGACGGGCGATCAGGTCTTCGTAGCGCTTCTGGTTGCCCTTCTTGACGTAATCAAGAAGCGAACGGCGAAGGCTCACCATTTTCAGAAGGCCGCGGCGCGAATGGTTGTCCTTCGCGTGCGTCTTGAAATGTTCAGTGAGGTTGACGATACGTTCTGTGAGGATCGCGACCTGTACTTCGGGCGAACCTGTGTCGCCTTCTTTGGCGGCAAAATCTTTGATGATCTGAGCTTTGCGCTCTGGTGTCACCGACATCGGGGGTCTCCTATGACCTGAGATTAAAAACGCGCACGGGACGAAGCTCGCCGGCTTTGTATTCGGTCAGGGCCACGGGGTCTCCCCCATGAGTGGCCAGAACCGGACCGGCATAAATAGGCGCATCGCGCCCGCGCAATAAGACTCCGCGACCTTGTCTAAGATTGGCTGCATCATCCGCGCTTAAGGCGTGCACCGGGATGTCGTCCAGGGCCGTCTCGAGCGGTTTCAGATGCGTCCACACAGTGTCAGAAGCGGGCGGAATATGGCCCAAGCCCATGAGTTTATCCAGAGGAATCGCGGCTTCCTCGCGAAACGGCCCGTGGACGATGCGACGCAGGGCTGAAACATGGCCCACCGTACCGAGTTTCAGGGCCAGATCGCGCGCCAAAGCCCGCACATAGGTGCCCTTGGAGCAGGAAATCTCGATCTCGGCATGGTCTGCGTCCGCCATGCTGATGAGCTTTGCATTATGGATAGTAACGGCGCGGGTCTTGAGTTCCACGATCTCACCGGCGCGGGCAAGGTCGTAAGCGCGCTGCCCGTCCACCTTGATCGCCGAATAGGCAGGCGGGCGCTGCATGATCTCGCCGGTGAAGGTCGCAAGTGCCGTCTCGACCTCTTCACGCGTCGGGCGATGGGTGCTTGTCGCGTCCACCGTGCCCTCAAGGTCGTCGGTCGTGGTCGACGCGCCGAAGACCACCGTGAAGCGGTAGCCTTTGGTCGCATCAATGATAAAGGGAACGGTCTTGGTCGCCTCGCCGAGCGCGACCGGCAATATGCCGGAGGCCAGCGGATCGAGCGTGCCCGCGTGGCCGGCCTTCTGGGCGTTGTAAAGACGGCGGATCATGGCGACGACCTGCGTCGAGCCCGGCCCCACGGGCTTGTCCACAATGACCCAGCCCGAGACCGCATCGCCTGACTTGCGCCGGCCCATCAGTCCTTATCTTCCTCGTCGTCGAAGTCGTCTTCGTCGTCGTCATCGCCGCCGAGATCCTGCGCCACCTGCGGCGAGCGCAAAAGATTGTCCACGGCTTCGGCCTGATCGAAGGACAGGTCGGCAGAGAATGTGAGATCGGGCACGAATTTCGCCGTCACTTCTTTCGCCAATTGCCCGCGCAGATAGGGTTTCACCCGCGTCAGGGCCTCGACGATTTTGGCGGAATCCTCGCCCGTCATGCTGCCGCCCAAGGGCGCCACAAAACAGGTCGCGTGGCGCATGTCATTGCTCACGCGCACTTCGGAAATCGTGATCGCGCGGTCAACAAGTTCCGGATCGCGGATCGTGCCCCGACCGATGATGTCGGCCAGCGCACGGCGCACGATTTCGCCCGCGCGGAGCTGACGTTGGCTCGGTCCGCGAGCGATCCGTTTTTTCTTTTTTGGGTCTGGTTTGCGCATGGATTTAAGCCAGCGAACGCTTCACCACTTCCACATCGAAACATTCGATGACGTCACCCGGACGCATGTCCTGATAACCCTCAAACGCCATGCCACATTCCTGGCCTGACTGCACTTCTTTGACTTCGTCCTTGAAGCGTTTGAGCGTCGAGAGCTTGCCCTCGTGCACCACCACATCGTCGCGGATGAGGCGGACGGAGGAACCACGGCGCACGACACCTTCCGACACACGGCAACCGGCGATCTTGCCGACCTTCGAGATGTTGAAGATTTCGAGGATCTGCGCATTGCCCAAGAAAGTCTCGCGCAGTTCCGGCGAGAGCATGCCGGACATGGCGGCTTTGATATCGTCCACAAGGTCATAGATGACGGAGTAGTAACGAATTTCAACACCACCGGCACGGGCGGCATCACGGGCTTGCGTATTCGCACGCACGTTGAAGCCGATAACCGGTGCGCCTGACGCTGTTGCCAGCGTGATGTCGCTTTCGGTCACGCCGCCGACGCCTGCATGCAGCACGCGGGCGCGCACTTCGTCGGTGCCGAGTTTTTCGAGCGCCTGCACAATCGCTTCGGCAGAGCCCTGCACATCGGCTTTGACGATGAGCGGCAGTTCGGAAATGTTCTTTTCTTTCAGCTGCGTCAGCATCTGATCAAGCGATGTGCGTCCGCCCGTACCGACCCGCTTATCGCGGTTCATGCGCCAGCGATAATCGGTCACTTCACGCGCACGCGCTTCTGTTTCAACAACCGACAGCGTGTCGCCTGCTTCCGGTGCTCCGCCGAGGCCGAGCACTTCGACAGGTTCGGACGGGCCTGCGCTCAGCACGCTTTCGCCACGGTCGTTGATGAGCGCACGCACGCGGCCCCATTCAGCGCCCGCCACGATGATGTCACCGATTTTCAGCGTACCGCGTTCAACAAGCACCGTGCCGACCGGACCGCGACCGCGATCAAGTTTGGCTTCCACGATAATGCCTTCGGCAGCACGATCGGGATTGGCTTTAAGGTCGAGCAATTCGGCAACCAGCAGAATGGTTTCTTCGAGCTTGTCGAGACCCATGCCGGTTTTGGCCGAGATCGGTACGGCAATCACATCGCCGCCGAAATCTTCGACCACAACTTCATGCTGCAACAATTCGTTTTTCACACGTGTCGCATCGGCGTCCGGCTTGTCCATCTTGTTGATGGCCACAATCATCGGCACACCGGCGGCCTTGGCGTGGTTGATGGCTTCAATCGTCTGCGGCATGACACCGTCGTCGGACGCCACCACAAGGATCACAATGTCAGTGACGCGAGCACCGCGCGCACGCATCGCGGTAAAGGCGGCGTGACCGGGTGTATCGAGGAAGGTGATCTTCGCACCTTCGCTCATCACAACCTGATAAGCGCCGATATGCTGGGTGATGCCACCGGCTTCACCGGCAACAACCGATGTTTTGCGCAGCGCGTCGAGCAGCGATGTCTTGCCGTGGTCAACGTGACCCATGACGGTGACAACAGGCGCGCGGCTCTGCTTGTTCTCGTCGGTGTCTTCCGTGCCCACGAGGCCGGATTCAACGTCGGATTCAGCAACCCGCAGCACGGTGTGACCAAGCTCTTCGGCCACAAGCTGCGCCGTGTCACTGTCGATCACATCGGTGATCTTCAGCATGATACCCTGTTTCATCAAAATTTTGATGACGTCCACGGCGCGTTCGGTCATGCGGTTGGACAGTTCCTGAATGGTAATGACTTCAGGAATGATGACTTCGCGCAAAACTTTTGTCGGGGCATCGTGGATGCCCGCAAGCTTCTTCTTTTCGCGTTCGACACGGCGACGCATCGAGGCGAGCGAACGCTGGCGGTCGCCACCGTCTTCGAAAGCCTTGGTGATGGTGAGCTTGCCGGTGCGGCGCTTGGGCTCGACGCGCGGTGTCGCTGTCTTTTTCGGCACAGCGCCCGGTGCGCCGCCATGGGCGCGCTTGGGCTTGCCGTCGTCGTCGGCCAGATCTTCCTGCAGCATGGCCGCACCACGCGGCGCGGCACCAGGGGCCGGACGCTCGTCAATATCAAGACGACGCTTGGCGTCGTCAGCGGCGCGACGGCGCGAAAGCTCGTCACCTTCACGGCGCAAGGCTTCTTCAGCTTCACGCGCTGCTGCTTCAAGACGTTCGCGTTCGCGGCGTGCGTCAATATCGGCAAAGCGCTGGGCTTCGTCTTCGGCGCGCTTGCGGTCGTCGTCTTCGCGCGAGCGGGCGCTGTCGAGCGCCAAGGCACGGGCTTGTTTTTCTTCTTCCGTCAGCGTGCGCAGCACAACGCCGGAGCGGTTGGCGCGGGGCGCAGGCCGTGCGGCGCGTGTTGTCGCCGGGCGCGCGGGCGCAGCGGCGGCAGGAGCGGCTTCCGTCTTGGCTTTCGCTTTGGCGGCGGGCTTTTCAGCCGCCTTGGCGACAACGGGCGCTGCTTCGGCAACAGGTGCCGGTGCAGGGGCCGCTTCAACAACGGGTTCTGGCGCTTTGGCGACAGGCGCGGGCGCTTCAGGTGCCGGTGCTTCTGGGGCCTTGGCTTCCACGACCGGCGCAGGGGCTGGTGCGGGCGCCGGTGCTGCCACGGGTTCGGGTGCTGGCGCGGGTTCGGGCGCTGCTGGTGCTGCCGCGACGCCGCCGGGATTGATCGTCCGCTTCTTCTTCTTTTCGACCACAACCGTCTTGGTGCGGCCATGCGAAAAATTCTGGCGCACAGAGCCAGATTCAACAGTACGGTTCAGGCTCAGGGTTTTACCGCCCGAGGCCTTTAGTTTGCGTTCGCTCGAGTCTGTCGAGTCGTTCATACCGGTCCTAACTTTAACCTGGCGCTTCGATGCGCCCCTACTCTTGTCAGGCGCGTGTCATGCGCCCATAGCTTTCTAGTCTGGCGAGGTCGCCTAAGACTTTACTCTTCATGCTGCCTTGGGTCAGGGCAGCATGTACCACATTTGCCCGACCCAATGCCAAATCCATTTCGTCGCCCCAAAGAGGCTTCAAAATGGGCGGCTCGGCCCGGTTGAGCGCCGAATAGCGGGATTTCAAGGCCCCCGCCAGTTTGCGCATTCCGTCTTCAGAACCGTCCCGCGCCTCGATCAGAAGCACCAGACGACCGGCGGCAATCTCCGCCAGAACCTTTTCATAGCCGGTGACCAGAGCCCCGGCCTTTCGGGCCAATCCCAAAGCACTTGCCGCACGTTTGGCCAGCAAAGCTTCCAGATCATCCGCCAGACTTGGTGCCGCCACAGCCGATGCTTTGGCCGATTTGGCAAAAAGTCCTTTGCGAATGGCGGTTTCCACCGCCTCCCGCGTTGATGTCACCCACATGCCGCGACCGGGAAGACGCTCGCCCAGATCAGGCACGACCGCATCCTCAGGTCCGATGACAAAGCGGATCAGGGCTTCTCGGGGGCCCACTTCGCCGCTGACAATGCAACGGCGTTCCTCTTTGCCAGCCGGCATCAGGCCTCTTCAGCCTCGTCGTCGGCTGCTTCTTCTTCAGCCGGCGCATTGGCCGCATCAATATCGGCCTGCGTGATCCAGCCCATCTGCAAACGCGCCGCCATGATGAGCGCATTGGCGTCGTCAGGTGTCAGATCGAAGCCTTCGAGAGCGCCCTTTTGATGGGCGCGCTCGCCGTTGACCTGTTCGTTCCAGCCCATCAGATCGTCGGTCGCGCAGCCTGCGAGATCTTCAACCGATTTAATGCCTTCTTCGCCCAGCGCCACCATCATCTTCGGTGTCACGCCTTCGATTTCGCCCAGCGCGTCTTCGACGCCCAGTTCAATACGCTTGTCGTCGAATTCGGCGTTCTGACGGTCGATATAGTCGAGCGCGCGGTTCTGGATTTCCTGCGCTGTGTCTTCGTCAAAGCCTTCGATCTCGGCGATTTCGTCAAGCTGCACGTAAGCCACTTCCTCAATCGAGGCAAAGCCTTCAGACGCGAGCAATTGCGCGATGACTTCATCCACGTCGAGTGCTTCGGCAAAGATCGCGCTGCGCGAGGCAAACTCGGCCTGACGGCGTTCGCTTTCTTCAGCTTCGGTCAGAATGTCGATGTCCCAGCCCGTCAGTTGCGAGGCAAGGCGCACGTTCTGGCCGCGACGGCCGATAGCAAGTGAAAGCTGGTCATCGGGAACGACAACTTCAATACGCTGTGTGTCTTCATCGAGCACGACCTTGACGACTTCGGCAGGCGCCAGACCATTGACGATGAAAGTCGCCGCATCAGGCGACCACTGGATGATGTCGATTTTTTCGCCCTGCAGCTCGTTCACCACGGCCTGCACGCGTGTGCCGCGCATACCAACGCAGGCACCAACGGGATCGATCGATGAATCGTTCGACAGCACGGCGATCTTGGCGCGCGAACCCGGATCACGGGCAACGGCTTTGATCTCGATGATGTTGTCGTAGATTTCCGGCACTTCCTGCGCAAACAGCTTCGCCATGAACTGGGGATGCGTGCGCGAGAGGAAAATCTGCGGCCCGCGCTGTTCGCGGCGCACGTCATAGATGTAGGCGCGCACACGGTCGCCGTTGCGGAATGTTTCGCGCGGCAGCAACTCGTCGCGGCGCACGATGGCTTCGCCGCGCCCAAGGTCGGTAACGACGTTGCCATATTCAACGCGCTTGACGATGCCGTGAACGATTTCGCCGATACGATCTTTATACTCGTCGTACTGGCGTTCGCGTTCGGCGTCGCGCACCTTCTGCACGATCACCTGCTTGGCGGTCTGGGCAGCGATACGGCCGAAATCCACCGGCGGCAATTCGTCTTCGATCATGTCGCCGAGCTGGGCGGCGGGGTTGCGGCGCTGGGCTTCTTTCAGCTCAACCTGTACCGCGTCATTTTCGAGTGTCTCGACAACTTCAAGCAAACGCACGAGACGGATCTCGCCGGTTGTCGGATTGATCCGGGCACGGATTTCATTTTCAGCGCCGTAGCGAGAACGCGCGGCTTTCTGAATGGCTTCCGCCATCGCCTCGATGACGACTTCACGCTCAATCGATTTCTCGCGTGCGACCGCATCTGCGATCTGCAACAGTTCAAGGCGATTGGCGCTGACTGCCGTGGCCATAATTCTATTCTCCGTCGGATGGGGTCGGTTCGTTCCGATCCCTGCGCTTCAAACTTTCATTGATGAGGTCATCGCTCATAATGAGCTTGGCCTCGGCGATCGTGCGAAAATCCAGACCGATGATCTGCGTCTCGCTTTGTCCTTCGGCCTGATACTCGATGAGCACCTCGCCGTCTTCAAAGCCTTGAAGATTTCCGCGAAAGCGTTTGCGGCCTTCAATGGCATCGCTGAGTTCGAGCTTGGCTTCAAAGCCCGCCCAGCGTTCAAAGTCTTTGGGTCGCGTCAGCGGCCGGTCGATACCGGGGGATGACACTTCCAGATTATACTCGCCCGAAATCGGATCTTCGACATCGAGGATCGCCGACATCAGGTTCGACAATTCTTCGCAGCCCGCGACATTCATCGATCCGTCAGGACGCTCGGCCATGATCTGCAGCGTATGCCCGTCATGCAGACCGTAGCGGATGCGGACCAGTTCGAAATTCGCGGCATTCGCGGAGGCGTGGATAAGTTCAAAAATGCGGCGCGGCTGACCTGATCCGGCAACGAGATGCGTGTCGAGAAGGCTCGACATGGAAGCACTCGAATCCGGGCTTGAAAGGCTCGGATTCAACTCGTCATTCGTGGTTTGGTCTGCGCTCAACGCTGTGCTTTATCCCCGCATGTGACCCGATATTTTCAGGCCCCAAGAAACAAAAAAAGCGGGCCCCCGTTTCCGGAGACAACCCACTCGCTTAAGTCGAAGATTACTCTTCGTTATGTGAGAACGTCATTTAGTGGCGCTATATAGCGCCGAAATCCCCTCTTCTGCAAGCCTTTAGCTGTGATGTTCAAAGCACAGATAGGCCGGAACACGGTTCTCGCGCAGCGCCTTTTGCTCATAGCGCGTCTGCGGCCAGTCGGCGGGGCGCTCCCGGCATTCCGACAAGTCATTGTTTTTCCACACGAATTGGCTTTTTCCAAGGGCGTTATGGGCGTCGATATGTTTCAGCGTCCAGTTCACATAGTCGGGGATATCACTGGCGACCCTCAGTTCCGCACCCGTTTTCATGGCCGCTGAGATGAGCGCCAATGTTTCGGCATTCACGAAGCGGCGCTTTTTTTGGTCCTGTTTGGGCCAGGGATCGGGATAGAGGATAAAGGTGCGGGCAAGGCTTCGGGGGGTCAATTTTTCCAGCAGAAAACGCGCGTCATCGGCATGAATCCTCACGTTTTTGAGCCCATGCGTGTCGATTTCGGAGACCAGTTTGGCGACACCGTTGATGAAAGGCTCGCAACCCAAAATCCCCACTTGAGGATTATTTTGCGCCTGCCAGCTCAAATGTTCGCCGCCGCCGAAACCGATTTCGAGCCACACCTCGGCGACCGCCGGTTCAAACAGCGTTTTTGGCTCAATTTCAGGGCTTTCAAGCGAAATGGAGACCTTGGGGAACAAGGTCTCCATCAACATCGCGTGGCGGGATCTGAGCGTCTTACCCTTTTTGCGGCCAAAAACATGGCGGCGGGTGGACGCGTCAGCCGCTATGCCTTCAGCGGATTTCCGCTTTGAGTTTGTCGGCAAGGTCGGTCTTTTCCCAGGAAAAACCGCCGTCTGCATCCGGTGTCCGGCCAAAATGGCCATAGGACGAGGTGCGGGCATAGATCGGGCGGTTGAGTTGCAGGTGTTCGCGGATGCCACGCGGGGACAAGTCCATGGCGCGCGGGATCGCGGCTTCAATCGCGGCCTCGTCCACTTTGCCCGTGCCGTGCAGATCGACATAGATCGACAAGGGCTTCGACACACCGATCGCGTAAGCCACCTGAATGGTCGCGCGGTCGGCAAGTCCTGCTGCCACAATGTTTTTTGCCACATAGCGGGCGGCATAAGCGGCTGAACGGTCAACCTTGGTCGGGTCTTTGCCCGAGAAAGCGCCGCCGCCGTGCGGGGCCGCGCCGCCGTATGTATCCACGATAATCTTGCGGCCCGTGAGGCCCGCGTCGCCATCGGGTCCGCCGATGACAAAATTACCCGTGGGGTTCACATAGAATTCTTCTTCCGGCGGGAACCAGCCATTGGGCAGCACGCCTTTGACATAACCGCGCACAAGTTCGCGCAGGTCCTTCTGGCTCACATCGGCCTTATGCTGCGTCGAAACGACGACCGATGAAACGCCGACCGGCATGCCGTTTTCATAACGCAACGTCACCTGACTCTTGGCGTCGGGTTCGAAGCCTTTGACTTCGCCCGAATGACGCGCGGCGGCCATGGCTTGCAAAATACGGTGGGAATAAACGATGGGGGCCGGCATCAGCACATCGGTTTCGCGGCAGGCGTAACCGAACATGATGCCCTGGTCGCCAGCGCCTTCATCCTTATTACCAGCCGCATCAACGCCTTGCGCGATATCGGCCGACTGGGCGTGGAGAAGCACGTCGACAGAAGCATTCTTCCAGTGGAAGCCTTCCTGCTCGTAGCCGATTTCCTTCACGGCCTGACGCGCTGTCTCTTCGATCAGTTCTTTGGTGATCGAGGCAGGCCCGCGGACTTCACCGGCGAGCACGATCTTATTGGTGGTGGTCAGTGTTTCGCAGGCGACGCGCGCATAGGGGTCGGCAGCGAGATAAAGGTCGAGCACAGCATCCGAAATGCGGTCGCAGACTTTGTCGGGATGACCTTCAGATACAGATTCACTCGTGAACAGATAGTTTGACCGTGCCAATGTCGTGCCCCTTATGCGGATAATGACGGCTGTTCTGCGGCGTCGGGCATAGCCCCACGCGCGTTTTGGTGGCCTGTTTTTGCAAGGATCAGGGGGCGGGTCAACTGGAACATAGGGACGCGTCAGTCCGCGTCATCCTCTGTCGCCTCATCCGCCTCACCCTCATCTTCCTCAAGAGCGGCGGCATCACCCAGCGCCTTGACGAGTTCGAGCACTTTTTTGCGCACTTTGGCGTCACGGATCGAGAAAAAGGCCCCATTCAGCTGAATTCCTTCAGATGAGGACAACATGTCGAGTTCAAAGGCGCTCTGATCGACCTCGGCCTGATCAACTTCATTGCCCTCGCCGTCACCGGTCAGGCCCTCATAGAAAAATTCAATCCTGACACCGAGCACGCGCGCGATGTGAAAAAGACGGCTCGCACCGATGCGGTTTGCGCCTTTTTCGTATTTCTGGACCTGTTGAAAGGTGAGACCGAGGCTGTCGCCGAGCTTTTCCTGGCTCATACCCACAAGCATACGCCGCATGCGAACACGGCTGCCGACATGGACATCAATGGGATTGGGCAATTTTCTGGGCAATTATTTGCCTCACCTGCTGGATATGGGTCTGGTCCGTGACGCGAAATACAACCTTCACAGTCCCACCACAACAAAAACACAACTCAAACGGGTCTTCAGTGCAAGGTCTATTTGACCGCCCTGCGCCGGAGTTTCGCCCAAAATCCAGCCTATCGCCGGACCGTCGCGGCGACGCCACCGCAGCTGAGTACCAACAGCAGCAACAAAATCCAGTCGCCGAAGCGGGCATAGGGTGTCGGCCCGAGTGCGCGGGGCAGGGGCGCATCAATCACGCCTTCGGTATTGAGCGGTTGCTCGACGACAATGCGGCCGTAAGCGTCGATGACCGCCGAGACGCCGGTATTGGCGGCGCGCGCCACGGGCAGACCTTGTTCGACCGCCCTCAAGCGCGCTTGCGACAGATGCTGATAGGGCCCGCTTGAGGTTCCGTACCAGGCGTCATTGGTGACATTGGCAATCCATGCCGGACGGCTGTCGCGCGACACAATTTCGTCGGGAAAAATAATCTCATAACAAATCAGTGGACTGACGGAAGGCACACCGGGCAGCGACACGGTTCGCGGCCCCGGGCCCTCGTTGAAACTACCCTGAAACTGGGTGAGTTTTTTCAATCCGATTTTCGAGAGCCATTGGTGATAGGGCAGATATTCGCCGAAAGGCACAAGATGCGACTTGTCATAAGTGGCAATAATTTCGCCTTCGTCGTTCACCACATAGAGACTGTTGTAAAACATCTGCAACTGATCGGATGGCCCGTCGGGACCGGGTTCGCCGCGCACGCTGCCTGTCAACAGCAATGCGCCTTGCGGCAGAATGCGTGAGATTGCCGAGAGAACGAATGGTTCGCGCGCGAGCAAAATGGCAAGTGCCGATTCCGGCCAAATGACGACCGTGTGTTGCGTCAGACCTTGCGGCAGTTGCGCGCTCGTTGCCGCGCTGATGCGCAAAAACTCACCAAGCACCGCAAGTCGTTTTTCAGGTTTCCATTTTGTCGATTGCGGAATATTGGGTTGTACGAGGCGCAGCATGATCGTGTCTGGTCCCGCAACAGGTTCCGGATTTGCCAGCGCTAGCCGCGCAGTGCCGCCCGCCCAAAGAAGGAACAGGCTGAGAAGCGCCGTTGCAGGCACAGCCCAGTGCCGCCAATGATCTGCCCATTCGGTGTGGCCCGCATAATCCGTTTGATCCGAACGCGGATCAAATGACGCGGGCGCTGACACCGCGAGCAGCGCAATGAAGCTCAAACCATATGGCCCGACAAGTGCTGCCCATTGCATCAGCGAAATGGAAGCTGTGAAGCTTTCCCCGATCAAGTTCCACGGAAAGCCCGTCAGGATATGTCCGCGCAACCATTCCATGATGGTCCAGAGCACGGCGAAAACCACGACACGGGCAAAGCCGCGCGGCCAGAAAAGCCGGGCAAGACCGGTGGCGGCACCGATGAAAAGTGCAAGGCCCGCCGGCAATACCAGCACGGCAAAGGGCATCAGGAAGGCGAATTTGTCGGCCTCGACCATGAAGGCAAAGCCGATCCAGTAGAGCCCCAACAAGAAATAACCAAAACCAAACCACCAGCCGACGGCGGCAGACGCACGGATCAGTTCATAACGCGTGCGATGAGTGCCCGGGCGCTCTAGCCCGTCGAGAAGCCAGATGAGGATCGGAAAGGTGAGAAAAAGAATGGGCAGCGCATGCACCGGCGGCAGCGCGAGTACGCTCAATGCACCGGCAAGAAAAGCGCAAAGCCAGCGCCGCCAGCCGTCGAGCAGCCCCAGATCAAGCGCGATATGCCTCAGCGCATCGCGCATAAGACCAAGGCCACGGTCTATGTTCATGGATCAGCCTGCCGCCCGGTCTTGTTGTGATTTGGCGGGGGATGCCTCATTGGAAGATGCTGTCTTTGCGGCTGCCGCCCCTTTTTCAGATTTCGCCGCCGACAAGCTTGCCAGATGGATGCGCAGCTTTTTGATGCGGCGCGGGTCGGCGTCGCGGACTTCAAATTCGAGACCCTTGGGATGTTTGATGAGTTCGCCGCGCACCGGCACGCGGCCGACGAGCGAGAAGACCAGACCACCTAAAGTTTCCACATCGTCTTCGCTGTCTTCTTCGACGAGTTTTATCCCGAGCATTTCCTCAAGCTCTTCGATGGACGCGCGCGCGTCAGCGTCAATCGTCCCGTCGGTGCGCGTGGCAAGAGCAGGGCCTTCGTCAATGTCGTGTTCGTCTTCGATGTCACCGACGATTTCCTCGACAAGATCTTCGATGGAGACCAGACCATCCGTGCCGCCATATTCATCGATGACGAGCGCCAGATGAATGCGTGTCGCCTGCATCTTCACAAGCAGATCGAGCGCGGGCATGGAGGGCGGTACAAAGAGGACATCGCGGCGCACGGATTTGAGTGCGAAGGGTTTGGCATGCATGGTCGCCACCGCTTCGCCATCGGGTGGCGTCAGATATTCGACGACATCCTTGATATGCACCATGCCGATCGGGTCATCGAGCGTCTCACGGTATATCGGCATGCGCGAATGATTGGCTTCGCTGTAAAGGCGCAGGAGGTCGGCGAGCGAAGCGCTTTCCTCAACCGCCACCACATCGGCGCGCGGCACCATCACGTCGTCCACGCGCAATTCGCCGAAGCTCAAAATATTGCCGAGCATGTGACGCTCTTCAGCCGTCAATGTGCGGCCCGTCTCGTCATGGCCTTCAAGGGCCTCTTCAAGGCTCTCGCGCAAAGTCGGATCGGAGGCTGACGGAATACCGATGAGCTTGCGCCATATCTCGCGCAAACGCTGCATCATGCCGCGACGCTCAGGCGGCATCTCGTTCATTGGTTCGGGCACTGTGTCGAAGGAACTGTCAGGCATCGGGCGCGCGTCCGTTGGGGTTTTGATCACCCGCATAAGGATCGGCTATGCCGAGGTCTTCCAATATATCGCGTTCCATCGCTTCCATTTCTTCAGCTTCGGTATCAACCTCATGGTCCTGACCCAGCAGATGCAGGACACCATGAACCACAAGATGGGCCAGATGATGCTCGAAGGTTTTTTCCTGTTCGCGGGCTTCACGCGTGATGGTTTCGAGTGCCAGCACGATGTCGCCCAGTAGATGCGGTCCAATATCGATCAACGGTTCGCCGCCAACCGCGGCGGGAATGGCGCCTGTCGGGAAGGACAGGACATTGGTCGGATTGTCCTTGCCGCGATAGGTCTTGTTCAGCGCCTGCACAAATTCATCGTCGGCGAGAACGATACAAAGTTCTGCCTCGTCCGAGGGACCGGCCACCACATAGGCATGTTCGGCGGCACGGCGCAGGATGATTTCGCCGGTGCCCGGCCAATCGCCCGCTTCGCTCACGATGTCGATATCGAGACCACAGACGGTGCCAGCCCCGTCGAGCACGGGTCTGGCGTTTGAAGGACGACCGCTCATTGGCGGTCGCCTCTCAAGATTGCGTTCGGCAAGCTCATGTCCGGTTTGGGCAAATCTGACCGCACTTTTGACCGCACTATTGCCTCATCTTGGTTGCTGCTCACTATCGGGGATCCAAAAGGCCCCGGTCGCGGGCATTATAGGCCTTAACGACGCGTGTCACGAGCGGATGTCGCACCACATCGGCGTCCGTGAAGCGCACGGTTGAGACTTCCTTGACGCCGTTGAGCACGTCGAGGGCATCGACGAGGCCGGATTTAGCCCCAAGCGGCAGATCGACTTGGCTCGGATCGCCGGTGATGGCCATCCGGCTGTTTTCACCCAAACGCGTCAGGAACATCTTCATCTGCACCGGTGTCGTGTTCTGCGCCTCGTCGAGAATGACGTAGGAATTGGCCAGCGTGCGGCCACGCATGAAGGCGAGCGGGGCTACTTCAATGATGCCGCTCTCGATTTCCTTGACCACCTGTTCGCCGGGCAATGTGTCGTAAAGCGCGTCGTAAAGCGGACGCAGATAGGGATCGATCTTCTCTTTGAGATCACCCGGCAGGAAGCCCAGACGCTCGCCTGCTTCGACCGCAGGGCGCGACAGGATGATGCGATCAACGCGCTTTTGCAGCAACATCTGCACGGCGACGGCGACGGCCAGATAGGTCTTGCCGGTGCCTGCAGGGCCGATGCCGAAGACGAGCTCATGGGTCATCAGCGCGTCGATATACTCTTTCTGCATATGCGAGCGCGGGCCGATAGTGCGCTTTTTGGTGTGAATCTGACGACCGACAATGTCGCCGCCTTCGCCTTGCGGGGCCTGCGACATACGGATCGCGCCATCAACTTCGCCTGCTGTCACATCAAGACCCGATTTCAAACGCTGATAAAGATCGCGCAACACGCGGTCGGCCTGGTCACGCGCCTTGGCCTTGCCGGTGATGACAAGTTTATTGCCGCGCGAGCTCGCAATCACACCCAAACCCTCTTCGATGCGCACGAGATTCTGATCGTGCTCACCGTATAATTCGCTCAAGAGTTTGTTGTCATCAAAAGCGATCACAAGCGTATCGTCTTTTGTGCTCATTGCTGCTCCGCCACTCGATGCGTTCATCTGGTTTGATGCGCCCAACTGCAACCTGTCCTTTCAGACGTTAACGTGAACATTAGGGACGTCACTTCTCATCATGTCCATCAGGCGGAAAAGACTTCTTCCTTCACCAGACGGCCATGCAAGCTCATGGCAAAACCTTCTTCAATATCGACCTCGGCAATCTGGCCGAATAAATGTGCCGGTGCATTGTCGAGCACCACAGACTGCAAGAACGGGCTGCGTCCGACAAGTTGCGTCGGCGTGCGGCCACGCCGGTCAAACAAGACCGGCAGGCGCCGACCGGCACATGACTTGTTGAAGGCCAATTGCTGTTCGGCGATGAGCCCCTGCAGACGCGCGAGGCGTTCAACCTTCACTTCCTCGGCAATCTGATTGTCGTGACCTGCCGCCGGTGTGCCGGGGCGCGGGCTATATTTGAATGTATAGGCCTGCACAAAACCCACTTCGCGCACGAGGCCAAGGGTGGCTTCAAAATCCGCATCCGTTTCGCCGGGGAAGCCGACGATGAAATCGGACGACAGCGCAATGTCAGGACGCGCAACACGGATGCGTTCGATGAGACGGATATAGTGATCTGCCGTATGCTGACGGTTCATCAGATCAAGAATACGGTCCGAGCCCGACTGTACCGGCAGATGCAGGTAGGGCATGAGCTTTTGTTCATCGCCATGCGCGGCAATCAGCGCCTCGTCCATGTCGCGGGGATGGCTTGTGGTGTAGCGCAGGCGTTCAAGGCCGTCGATGCGGGCGAGCGCGCGGATGAGGCCGCCGAGCGTACCGGCGGAACCTGCCTCGTCTTCGCCGTGAAAGGCGTTAACGTTCTGGCCGAGCAAAGTGATCTCGCGCACACCGGCGTCCACAAGCGAGCGGGCTTCTTCGAGAATGCGTGCGAAGGGGCGCGAATATTCCGAGCCGCGTGTGTAAGGCACCACGCAGAATGTGCAAAACTTGTCGCAGCCTTCCTGAATGGTAAGAAAGGCGGTTGGTCCGCGCGCCAGTGTCTTGCGCTTTTCAGCAGCAGGCAGGCTCGCAAATTTATCCACCACCGGAAATTCGGTTTCGATCTGCGCGGGGCCGCCGTTGTCGGCGCGTGTCACAAGCTCGGGTAGGCGGTGATAGGTCTGGGGGCCGACGATCATGTCAACGTAAGGTGCGCGACGCTGCATCTCCACGCCTTCGGCCTGTGCGACACAACCCGCGACACCGATCACGAGTTTCTTGCCTTTGGCGGCTTGCGCCTCTTTCAGATCGCGCAGACGACCGAGTTCGGAATAGACCTTGTCGGCGGCGCGTTCGCGGATGTGGCAGGTATTGAGCAACACAATGTCGGCGTCATCTTGGGACTTGGTTTCGACATAGCCGTGCGGCGCCATAACATCGACCATGCGGTCTGAGTCATAGACATTCATCTGGCAGCCATAGGTTTTGACGAAGATTTTTTTCGGTGCAGCCTCCGCTGGTTTTGCGGGGCCTCCCTCAACTGGGCCGTCTAGATCCTGCGTCCTCATGAGGTCTGCCTCACGGGAAGGGTCTGCTTGTCATGGGTCGGGGCGCAAGGCCGCCGACGGAACTTTAACTGGTCATACAAGGCTGCTGCTTGTCTCCTTCGCAGGCTCATCCGCAATATCCGCACTCTAACACGATCCTAAGGTCTGACACGCGCTAATTGCCGCGCTCAACCCGCCGCACGGGCGGAGACGGCGCCCTGTTCCGCTTCGGTTTCTACGACCTCTTCAGCGCGGCGTCCCGTGAGGGCGGCGATCACGCCTTCGCGGCAGCGGCTTTCGCAATAGGCAGCCAGCGCCTTGCGGTTACCGATTTCGCGGATGGTGACGGGCTTGTGATATTCGACATGAATTTCGATGGGCCCGAGCGAGAAGGCTTCCCAGAGATGGGGGAAGAGGTCCATGTCGCCGTACCAGGCAAAATAGGGCCGGAAACGGCGACCCATCGGAAAGCCGCAGAGCCGCATATAGGCCACCGAGACCGGCTGCACGACGAGATCATCCTCGCGGTCGGCCTCGCTGTTGACGATCGAGAGCTGCGCCACGCTCATCAGCGCGCTCTTGAAGGGCAACACCCGGTTGCCGTCGCTCGAAGTGCCTTCGGGAAACAGGATCAGTTTGTCGCCATTGGCGATGCGGGCATGGATTTCATTGCGCTTTTCAGCCGTGCGGGTGCGGCGCTCACGCTCGACGAAAACTGTCTGCTGTAATTTGGCGAGCCAGCCGAAAAAGGGCCAGCCAGCGACTTCGCTTTTGGCCACGAAGGACGAGGGCTGCAGGGCGCCCATGATCGGAATATCGAGCCAGGACGTATGATTGGCGGTGATGAGGCAGGGGCCATCATGCGGCGTGCCGCGTGTCACGATTTTGATGCCAATCAGCCAGCATAAATAGCGGTGATAGAGATTGGGGATGCGACGCGCCAGCGGCAGGCGCAGCTTCAGCGCCAAAGCCTGCACGGGCATCAGCGCGAAGGCCGACAGGACGAAACCTGCCAGAAGCACAGCTGCACGCAATTGACCCATTAGCATTTCCTCAACTCAAGGCACACAAGGCCCCCGACGCCTTGTGTCAGTTCTTTTTGCGCGGATCGCCCGGCTTCTTGTCGCGGTCGAGCGGGAGCCCGTAAAGCTCCAGACGGTGGTCAACAAGTTCAAAGCCCAGTTCGCGGGCGATGATCTGCTGCAGCCGTTCGATCTCGTCATTGTGGAATTCGATGACGCGACCCGACTGCAGGTCGATCAGGTGGTCGTGATGCTCTTCGGGCACCTGCTCATAGCGCGAGCGGCCGTCGCGGAAATCATGGCGCTCCAGAATGCCGGCCTCTTCAAACAGGCGCACTGTGCGGTAAACCGTGGCAATCGAGATTTTGGCATCGACCGCCGAAGCGCGGTGATAGACCTCCTCGACGTCGGGGTGGTCATGCGCGAGCGACAGAACGCGCGCGATGACGCGGCGCTGTTCGGTCATGCGCATGTTTTTTTCAATGCACTGGTTCTCGATACGGTGCTCGTCACTGTGATCGACGGAACCGTGTCCATTGGGGTGCAGGTCGCTGGCGGGAGTGTTTTTCGTCATTGCCGTCGTGTCTGTTTCAAATGGGGGCCATACGCTGCCACTACCGGTCATGGGCCTTACCGGACGGGACAGTGCCTGTTGGCCTCCTTTTAACACACTAAGCACATGAATTATAAATGTTTGACGACTGCGGCTTCGCTGAGCGCCAGTCTCATGGTGAGGGCCGCAATCGGGCCGGTTTTACGCTGATAATAGGCAGGACGCCGTCCGACCTCGCTAAAACCCATACGGTCATAGAGGCTAATCGCGCTCTGATTGTCCTCAGCGACTTCGAGAAAAAGGGCCACGCCCCCCTGTGCCAAGGCACCGATCACGACCTGTTCCATAAGTCTTTCGCCAATCCGCTGGCCACGGACAGGTTCAGCCACCGCAATCGTCAGAATTTCAGCCTCGTCGGCGACAATGCGGGCGAGCACAAAACCGGAAAGAACCGCCCCGTCGCGGGCCTGCCACAGATAGACACCGGCGCTGCTGAGCAATTCGGCAAAAGTGTCAGCCGACCAGCCCGTATCAAACGAGGTCGTATGCAGTGCCGCCACAGCGTCGAGGTCGGATTCGCCTGCGGGTCCGATGTCGATGCTCACGTGAGAACCGGATCAAGACCGCCCGGCAATTTGGCGTCGGGAGCACGCAAATAGAGTGGCGCGGGCGCGACCCTGAAATGATCGGCCCCATGCGCCTTGAGGCGGGCAAGCGCGAGGCGCGCGACCGTCAGCGCATCGGGCTGAGCAGCGGCTTCCGCCAATGTGCAAGCGACCCCTTTGGCGGCGAGACGGTTGCTGAGCAATTCCGCGCCTGTACCAACGGCGACAAAGCGCGAACCCGGCAAGTGGTCCGCTGCTTCATCCAGCGACACAATCATCGGCTCGGACAAGGGCAGGTGCGCGCGATCAAAAGCCTGGAGATAAATTTCATCACGGCGCGCGTCGAAGACCGCCGCAATGGTTTCGTCGGCTGCGCAAGTCACTGGGGCCGCCACCGCTTCCAGCGTCGTGATGCCGACAAGCGGCAGCGCGCGCGCCAGCGCCAGCCCGCGTGCGGCCGCGATCCCTACACGCAAGCCTGTGAACGTGCCGGGCCCGATGGTGACGGCGAGTGCCGTGAGGTCGGATGGTTTCACACCCGCCTCCTCCAGCACCGCGCCGATCACACCCATCAGTTCTTCGGCATGACCACGGGTGCGTAACTCAAAGTGATGAGCCAGCACGGTGCCGCCATCCACCACGGCTGCCGACATCGCGCCTTGCGCTGTATCAAATGCAAGAAGAGGCAAGGCGCATTAAACTCCCTATAAAGATCAAATAAATGTCAGATGATCTTGGCGACTTCATCGAATGTGAAGCGCGGGCTGCGGGCAAACACAGCCTTGGGATCACCGTGGCCGATGTTGCAGAGGAAATTGACCTTCACGTTCTTTTCAGGAAAAAACGCTTCTTCCACTTTGCCTACATCAAAGCCCGACATCGGGCCGCAATCGAGGCCGAGGGCACGCGCGGCAATCATAAAGTAAGCGCCCTGCAAGGAACCATTGCGAAAGGCGTGACCGGCGGCCCATTCAGCCGACCAGTTGAACCATGTCTTGGCGTCGGGCGAATGAGGGAAAAGTTTCGGCAGGTGTTCGTAGAACTCCACATCGTGGCCGATGATGACAGTGGCGGGTGCGGCCAATGTCTTTGCCAGATTGCCTTCGGTCAGAGCGGGGGCGAGTTTTTCTTTCGCTTCTTTCGATTTGACGATGACAAACCGTGCCGGGCTCATATTGGCGCTCGTCGGGCCCCATTTCATCAGATCGTAAACAGCGCGCAATTCATCATCGCTGACAGGCTGATCGGTCCAGGCGTTCTGCGTGCGCGCAGTGCGAAAAATGATGTCGAGAGCTTCGTCGGACAGCTTGCCGCTCATGGGGTCAGTACTCCGGTGGAATGTGAAACAGGGTGTGGCGCCCAAGATAGCGGCTGAGGACGAATGGGGAAGCCCTGCACCCGCAACAATGACTTGGCGTCAGTGCAACAATCGGCAGACTTCAGACCGCGCGCACTTCCAGCACTTCCGGCACATAGTGCTTCAGCGTGTTTTCAACACCGCGCTTCAGCGTAACAGCGGAGGAGGGGCAACCTGCGCAGGAGCCTTGCATGTTGAGATAGACGATACCGTCCTCAAAGCCCTGAAAGGTAATGTCGCCGCCATCCTGCGCGACCGCCGGGCGGATGCGCGTGTCGAGTACTTCTTTGATCTCGGCAACGATCTCGGCGTTTTCGCCAACATGTTCGGCATGGGCCGAGCCTTCAGCGTCGGGGCTGCCGTAAAGGATCGGCGCGCCGCCCGTGAAATGTTCCATGATCGCGCCCAGAAGTGCGGGCTTCAGATGCTGCCATTCGCCGTCCGTCTTGGTGATGGTGATGAAGTCCGAACCGAAAAAGACACCTGCAACGCCATCGACCGCAAAGAGACGCATGGCAAGCGGCGAACGCTGACCGGCCTCCGCATTGGGGAAATCAGCCACATGGCCCTCGCCCATAACCTCACGGCCGGGGAGAAACTTCAGGGTCGCCGGATTGGGCGTCGCTTCGGTCTGGATGAACATGGGGCGCATATCCTTGGGTGTGCAGGTGCTAAACCCCTTGGAATTTAAGGATTTAGGCAGCTTCATGAGGCTTATAGATGGACCTGCGCGCCGCCGGAATCAAGTTTTGCCGCACGCGTCATATTGCCGGAAGCGAAGACTCTGGTCGCCGGTCACGCGGAATATGGGGCGATTTTTCGGTTTCCACCCCTTCGATATAGTGACATTATCCGTGTCACAAAAAATAATTGGGGGAGGATCAATCATGGCTGAGAAAGCACCGGTCTGGCTGCGCGGCGCACCCGGATCACCCTACACGCGCAAGATGCTGTCGCTCCTGCGCTACCGCCATATCGCCTATCGCTACATGATCCGTCCGCACGGCGCTATCGAGGGGTTCCCCTCGCCCAAAGTCCAGCTTCTGCCGACTTTCTATCTGCCGGGTGCCGATGGCCAACTCGAAGCGGTTGTCGATTCAAGCCCGCTCATCCGGCGCTTTGAAAAAGAATATGAAGGCCGCAGCGCGATCCCGTCCGATCCTGTCATGCGCTTTATCGACGATCTCCTTGAAGACTTCGCCGACGAGTGGCTGACCAAAGCCATGTTCCATTATCGCTGGGCTTTCGCTCCCGACATTGCGCAGGCCGCCGCCATCCTGCCGCGCTGGACTGCGATCACGGCAGACGACGACCATGCGAAAAAGCTTGGCGACTTCTTTTCCAAACGCCAGATCGACCGGCTTTACGTGGTCGGCTCGAACGATGTGACCGGCAAGATCATCGAAGCCAATTACGTCAAATATCTCACAGCGCTCAACGCCCATCTTTTGCTGCACCCGTTCCTCATGGGCGCGCGACCGGGCACGTCGGATTTTGCCGCCTTTGGGCAGCTGACGCAGCTCACGCATTTTGATCCGACGCCAAGCGCGCTGACGCTCAAGCACGCCCCGCGCGTTTATGCCTGGGTCGAAATCATGGAAGACCTGTCAGGGCTTGATGCAAGCGAAGCCGGCTGGATCACGCGCGCGACATTGCCCGACACGCTGAAGCAAATGCTCCGCCTTGTCGGCACAGCTTACTTGCCGCTGCTGCTCGCCAATGCACGCGCCATCAACGCGGGCGAAAAATCCATGACCACCACCATCGACGGCGCGACGTGGACGCAGGACGTCATGCCCTATCAGGCGAAATGCCTGTTGTGGCTGCGCCATGCATTTGCCGATTTGAATGAGGCGGACCAGAAATTCGTGCAGTCGCTTCTCGACGAGACGGGCTGTCGCGATCTCATCAGCGGAAAGGTCTGACGCAAATCAGGCCAGTGCGTGAATGTCGTCGTCGGTGAGATTGCCGGGAACGACCGTCACGGGGATACGGAAACCGCCGCCTGCGGTGAGCGAGACGAGGGGCCCGGGCCCTTCCTTTTCCGTGCCTGCCGCAAGCACGAGGATCGCTATATCGCGGTCCTCGTCGATGAATTTCAAAAGTTCATCCGCGATGCGGCCTTCTCGGATCACGAGTTCGGGAATGATGCCCGCATATTCGTTTACATGGGCGGCAAGCTTGTGGAGCACGGCTTCGGCTTCGGAACGGGCTTCCTCACGCATGATGTTTTGCACACCGAGCCAGTGACCGGCAGTGTCCGGCGGTGCAAGGATTGCCAGCAGTGTCACCACGCCATTGGTGTGCTGCGCGCGCAGGCTCGCAAAATGAATGGCGATTTCGGATTCAGCCGTGCCGTCGGCCACCACAAGAAACTTGCGGCGCTTTGCGCTCGGGGCAGGCTTTACGTCGTCGCTCACTGTCATGCTGCTCTCTTGATAGACCGGTCGCGCATGTTGTCATCTGTGCGGGCGAGCGACAAGTGGTGCTATTTCAGCAGCACATTGGAGACTTCACGCGCCTGCGTGCGGGCACGCAGCAGGTAGAAGCCTTGGGCTGCCAGATGGCTCGGCTGGAAAGTCGCGTCAGGGCTGCCGTTGATCACAACGAGGGGGGCAAGACCGGCCGCCTCGCGGAAGGTTGCCAGCATCTGGTTCCAACTCGTCGTCAGGTTCTTTTCCTTGATGATGGGCGCGAAATCTTCGCCGAGCGCTTTCAGGATCATGTAGTAGCCGTAGAGCTTGCCCTTGGTATTGTAGAAGACATTATCGGCATTGGGGTCGATGAAGGCACCTGAATGATCGTGAACCTCTTTATCGAGCATGGCCGATTGTGATCCGAGGTCGGACGATATGCGTTCAATCGTCGCCATCAGATTGTCGGCGCGGCGCTCGAAGGTGGCGTTGCCCGCGGCCAGACGTTTGTTATAGCTGATGAGTGCCTTGCGGGCTGAACGGTATTGAGATTCAGAACTCGCGCGCGGCGCAAGCGACACTGTCGGGTTCCAGAGCCAGACGTCGCCGGGATATTGCAGCAGGCCTGCCGCCTTTTGCAGATCAGGATCCGCCTCGCTTGAGCCGCGTGTCCGGCCGACCTGATCGGTCATCTCGAATGAGAAGCGTGCGAGTGCGCTCATCACGCCGAGCTGGAAATTCGGCATATTGTCGAGCATCACGCCGGGCTGAAAAAACGGATCATTGGCGACCCATGAGTTCTCGTTGACCTCGCGGTCGATGAGACCAGCCATGACGGCAACCGCCTGCGAACCGCCGGGAGCCGCCGCATTTTCGCCTGCGGGTGCAAAATCAGGATCGTCGCTGATATTGCTCACCATCAGCATGCCGACGGGATAATAAAGCAGCAGAAGCGCCAGCACGGCGATAATGCCACGGCGCATGATGCCGCTGCCGCCGGGGCGATTGTTGAGATTGTACCAGAAGCGGCCAAGCCTGCTCTGAGGCATGTCCGGCGCATCGGCGAAATCCGTCTGCGTCGCATTGGCACCCGCGCGGTCCTTACGATAGGCCCAGCGCTGCGCCAGTCCGTCCGCCGTCGTGCGATAGGTGCCGCGCATCCATGTCCAGATACCGGCACTCATACGTTCGGCGCTGTCTCGCAAGGCCATCGGGCAATTGTCTCCTGAACTTCTTGTGGCAACAGGGTTCAGATAGGGAGGATCATTGTCAAATTAAAGACGTAAGTCCCGACCGCAATGTCCCTATCGGCTATATGAAACCTACGATTTCACGCACGCGCGCATAGATCGGATCGGTAATGGCGCGGGCGCGCACCGCCCCTTTGGCCAGCACATCGTCAATATAGCCCTGATCATGGTCCATCATGCGCTTCATTTCCGACGTGATGGGCGAAAGTTTTTCCACGGCCAATTCCGCAAGTTTGGGCTTGAATGTGCCGAATTGAGCGCCGCCGAATTCCTTCAGAACCTCCGCCTTGGTCATGTCGGAAAGGGCTGCATAGATGCCCACGAGATTGTCCGCGCCTGCGCGGCCCGTGAGGCCTTCTACCGTTTCGGGCAAGGGTTCGGGGTCCGTCTGCGCTTTGCGGATTTTGAGCGCGATGGCGTCCGCATCATCTTTCATGGTGATGCGCGAATAATCCGACGGATCGGATTTCGACATTTTCTTGGTGCCGTCGCGCAAAGACATAACCCGCGTTGCCTCACCCATGATGAGCGGTTCGGGCAGCGGGAAAAAATCCGGCGCGGCGAAATCATTGTTGAACTTTTGCGCCACGTCGCGGGCAAGCTCCAGATGCTGTTTCTGGTCTTCGCCGACGGGCACATGCGTCGCGCGATAGGCGAGAATGTCAGCCGCCATCAGCACCGGATAAGCATAAAGCCCGACGGAAGCGCCCTCACGATCCTTGCCAGCTTTGTCCTTGAACTGGGTCATGCGATTGAGCCAACCGATGCGGGCAACGCAATTCAGGATCCAGGCAAGCTCGGCGTGGGCCGGTACTTTCGACTGGTTGAATATGATATGCTTATCGGGATCGATGCCTGAAGCGATATAGGCGGCAGCCACTTCGCGCGTATTGGCGGCAAGTTCCTTGGGGTCCTGCCAGACGGTGATCGCATGCATATCGACGACGCAATAGATGCACTCATGTGTCGCCTGCAGCCCGACGAAATTGCGGATCGCGCCCAGATAATTGCCCAGATGCAGATTGCCTGTCGGCTGAACGCCTGAAAATACGCGGTTTTTGGGCTGTTCCATTCGAATTTAGTCCGTCGTTTTGAGGCCCGCACCCTACCCGCGGGCAGGTAGCAAAGAGCGGCAGAATTGGTTTGGTGCGGTTATGCGGCCAAGGCAGGGGCTTTGGCAATGGCGGAGCGTGCGCCCGCGTTTTCGATTTATAATTTAGAATTATTCAAAACTATTGACACGCTGCGCCGTCACTCATAACTTAGAATTGTTCTTATATAGGAGAAGGCCCGCCATGACCGACAAGACCCAGAAACCGCCGCGCCTCACGACGTCCGCCGGCATTCCCGTACCCGACAACCAGAACAGCCTGACCGCCGGTGCGCGTGGGCCGCTCTTGGTGCAGGACTGGCAGCTTTTTGAAAAGCACGCGCATTTCAACCGCGAGCGCATCCCCGAGCGCGTCGTCCATGCCAAAGGCACGGCCGCCTTCGGCTCATTGCGCATCACCAATGACATTTCGAAATATACCAAGGCCAAAATCTTCAACACGCATGGCAAGGAGACGCCGGCCTTCCTGCGCTTCTCAACGGTGGCAGGCGAGCGCGGCGCGGCGGATGCTGAACGCGACGTGCGCGGCTTTGCGCTCAAATTCTACACCGAGGAAGGCAACTGGGATCTCGTCGGCAACAACACGCCGGTCTTCTTCGTGCGCGACCCTTACAAATTCCCCGACTTCATCCACACGCAGAAGCGCGATCCGCGCACCAATATGCGCAGCCCGACCGCCATGTGGGATTTCTGGTCGCAATCGCCTGAGAGCCTCCATCAGGTAACAATCCTTTTTTCAGATCGCGGCATCCCCAAAACATTGCGCCACATGCATGGCTTCGGCTCGCATACCTATAGCTTCATCAACGCGGCCAACGAACGCTTCTGGGTGAAGTTCCATTTCAAGTCCCTGCAGGGCATTGAAACCATGACGGACGCGGAAAGCGCCAAGCTCATCGGTGAGGACCGCGAAAGCCATCAGCGCGATCTTTATGAAGCGATCGAGAAAAAAGATTTTCCGAGATGGCGGATGATGATCCAGGTCATGCCGGAAGCTGACGCCGACAAGACCGAGTATAATCCCTTCGACCTCACGAAAGTCTGGCCGCATAAGGACTATCCGCTGATTGAAGTGGGCATCCTCACGCTCAACCAGAACCCGGAAAACTATCACGCAGAGGTTGAGCAATCGACATTCTCGCCCGCCAATGTCGTGCCCGGCATTTCGCACAGCCCCGACAAGATGCTGCAGTTCCGCATCTTCTCCTATGCGGATGCCCATCGCTACCGCGTCGGTGTGAACGCAGAAAGCCTGCCGGTGAACAAGCCGCGCGTGCCCGTCAACAATTACTATCGCGATGGCACGATGCGTTTTGACGGCAATGGCGGCGGCTCGGTGAACTATGAACCCAATACGATGGGCGGGCCGGTCGAAGACCCCAGCGTCAAGGAACCGCCGCTGACCATTTCGGGCGAGGTGGATCGCTACAATCACCGCACCGGTAATGATGATTACACGCAAGCGGGTAATCTCTTCCGCCTCATGTCAGACGCGCAAAAAGACGCGCTGATGACATCGATTGCGGGCGCGATGAGTTCGGTGCCGGAAAAAATCCAGCGCCTTCAGATCGAGCACTTCACCAAGGCTGATCCCGCTTACGGCGCAGGCGTCGCTTCGCGCCTCGGCCTCAAGTAAGAGGCGCGGGCCGCGCGTCTTCTCCTTCGCGCGAGCCTCGCGACGACGACAGCACCCGGCGGCGGAACTGCCGGGTGCTGTTTTCTTTTGGTCTTCCGCAGGAGTGTCGGACCGCCTTTCAGAACTGAAAGTCGATTTCCGCCTTCAATGCGTGATTCCGCGCGTCATTGCCGTAGTCGCCAGCATAGGCGAAGGTGAGGGTGACGCTCTTGTCGAGGCGATAGGCGCCGCCCGCTTCAAGCGCCAGCGCGTCCTGCGAAACGGGTACGCCGGAAACCGTGAAAGTTCCGGTGGGCGCGCTTGCAAAGGCCATGCGCGACGACGGATCGAGATCGCCGAAGGCGTGTTTCCAGCCAAGCCCGGCGTGAAGCGTGAGCGCCTCGTTCTCCCAGCCGGTGCGCAGGCCGAGCGTCGTTACGCCCAACGTGTCGTTCGAGCCGTCGACCGTCAACGCCGCCGGGCCACCCTGTTCGGTGAAGCCGTCGGTATCGACATTGACGATGCTGAGGCCCGCGAAAGGCGTCCAGACGATGCCGCGTCCGAAATCGACGCTCGCTTCGAGCGATGCCTGCACGGTGCGTGCGTCATAATCCGCTGTCGGACGATCCGTCAACCCGCCAACAATGACCATCCGCTCCGTGTCGACCTGTTGCCAGCCATAGGCCGCCACGCCCCGGAGATCGACCACGCCGAAGCGCGTGGCCGCATAGGTCGCGACATGCAAATCGTCGCTGTCGCCGGAGGAACGCCGGTCGTCGACATCGAAATCCGAGCGGCTATAGCCGACGGCGATGCCGACACGGCTTTTCTCTCCGAACGGCTTGTCGATGCCCGCGAGAAAGCCCGTCATCCGCCGGTCGAGATTGCCTGCATTGCCATCGCCATCGGTTTCGCCCCAGTTACCGAAGATCTGACCCCATACCGCTGGGCGATCGCCCCCAACCACGCCCACGTCATTTGCGAGCGAGGCATAGGCGAGCTTCGGAGCTTGTCCCTCGCCCGCGACAAAGCGAAGGCGGCCAAGCAGCGCGTCGCCGATTGCTTGTGCGTTCAGGAAGAAGGCCGTTCGCGCGCTCGCATGCGCATCGCCCGACAGAGCGTCGAACGCAGCTTGCGCATCGGCTGCCGTCATCGTCAGGATTTCGTCGTATATCACATTGCCGCCGCCCAGTGTTTCGGCCGCGCCTGCGGTGTTGAACTGGTTCGGCGTCAGCGCTGCGTCCTGAAAGGCGGCGACGAGGTCGAGCGTCAGATAGACGTTTTGTGCATCGTAGGAAAGCGATGGCGAGAGAAAGGCGAAGTTCGAGGTGGTGCCATCGAAAGTTCCCGTGACCGTTGAGGCGGTCAGGATCGTGTACATCGTACTCGCCGCATAGTTGCCGGCGCCGGGGAATACCCGGACGGTGCCACCGTTGATCGTCGCCGTGCCGGTGACGTCGAGAAGGTCGGCGTTGCCCGCGTCATCCACTTCGACATCGAAGAAGGAACCGGCGGCAAAGCCGGCGTCGCCCGAGATGTGCAACGTGCCGATGGAATTGCCGGGCGCCAGCGCCGCGCCCGAGGCGACATTCACGTTGGCGATGGTGCCAGAGCCGCCGAGCTTGCCGCCCGACAGAATGTTCGCCGCGCCGCCGAGGCTGCCGTTCACGGCCAAAGTGCCACCCTGAATGAGCGTCGTGCCAGTAAAACCGGACGCGTCGCCCGTGAGCACCGTCGCGCCAGAATTCTGTTCGATGACGCCCATGCCCACAATGTCCGCGGCGAAGACGTAAGCGTCGTCTGTATGGTCGAATATGATCGAGCCGTCGCCCGCGCCGAATTGCACGAGCCCGGCGTCGACGTCACCAGCCGCTCCGCCGCCGCCGATATTCAGGACGCCTGACGAGCCGACGTTTTCCGCGATATTGATCTTACCCGTGCCACCGTCGATCAACAGCAGTCCGCCTTCGGCGAGTGTCAACTCGCCCGCGCCGTCGTAGCCAATGTAGAAGGCGGCGGCGGCGCCATTGCTCCAGACGGAGCCGGCGCCCGTGACGGTCGCGGTGCCGGTCGAACCGGCATTGCCGCCGAGCGTCGCCACGTCGCTCGTAACGAGGCCGCCAGCCGCGACGGTCAATTCGCCCGTTCCATCAAGACCGATGATGAGGTCGGCGACATTATTCCAGGCAGAACCCACCCCCGTCACTGTCGCCGCGCCGTCGCCCGTTGCGCCCCAGCCGACAAAGCCGATGAAGCTTTCGACCACACCGCCACCCGACACCGTCAGATCGCCGCTGCCGACACCGCCGACCATGAACTCGCCGCCGCTGACCCAGGAAGAACCCGCGCCTGTGACGAGCACGGTGCCCGAGCCAGTATTGTCGCCGATCCAGGCTTCGCCCGTGACGGTGGCGCCGCTCGAAACCGTGAGCGAGCCCGTTCCTTCGTAGCCGACCGAAATGCCGGTCGCGAGCCAGGACGAACCGGCGCCGGACACCAGCACCTCGCCGGAGGCGGCGATGGCGTCGCCCAGCGAGGCATGGCCGGAGATCAGGCTGCCTCCGCCGGTGATCTTGAGCGTGCCTCCTGTGCCCCAGCCGATGCCGAAATCGCCACCGACAGTGAGTTCGCCGGTGCCCGTGATGGTAAGCGCGCCGGAGCCGACATTGCCGATGAAGAGACTGTCGGTGCTTGCGGTGACGCCGGAGCCGACAACTGGCGTGTTGACCGAGACATCGTCGATGGTGACATCGTCGGCGCCCGTTGGCACCGCATTGGTGTCCCAGTTCGCGGGCGTGTCCCAAGCGGACGAAGCAGAGCCGTCCCAACTGCTCGCCGCCAGCGCGCTTGCAGGCAGAATGGCCGACGCCGCCGTGGCCAAAAGCGTCGCCAGAAGCGGAAAGCGGGCGTGCACCGTTTTCTCGCCCCTCGCTTTCGCCCTCAATGCCCGGCGGCGATCCGCCGCCTGTCCGATTCCGATATGCGCACCCCGTCCTGTTAACGAACTCATTCAATCCCCCAGATTTACGCAGCTTGGCTTTCATCAACCCGAGCGTTCATAGCGACCGGCGTACCGTCGAAAAAGATGCAAGTTTATCAATGTGTTAGATGTGACCTCCGCGCCGAATGAAATTCGGCGCCGGAAGCTTGAGCGCCTCTAATTCCGAAAAAAATTCGGTGGGCGACCAGCCGGGTCAGTCCGTGCGCAGCGCCCGGGGCCCGAGATTCGCTTTGTCAGAGCGCGGCGGAGCCGATATTCAAAGACGAGCAGAAGCACCTCATCCGTAAACGCATGTTCCGCACCCAGACCGGCCACGGAGCCGCCGAGACAAGGACCAGATTATGACGCAACGCCAACTCGACGCCACCGATCTGGCAATCCTCGAAGCGATCCAGCGCAATGGGAATCTGTCTCATGCGGAGATCGCGCGGATGGTCGGCCTCGCCGTGTCGTCGGTGCATGAGCGCATTCGCAAGCTCGTGGAACGCGGCGTGATCACGGGCTGGGTGGCGCGGCTCGCGCCCGGCGCACTAGGGCTCGATCTGCTCGCCTTCGTCTATGTCCTCATGGACAGGCCGGAAAGCGCGCCCGCCTTCATCGAGACGGCGAACGGGATACCCGAAGTCCAGGAATGCCACCACATTGCTGGTGACTGGAATTTTCTTTTGAAAATTCGTGTACGGAATACTGCCGCTTTCGAGGTGCTGCTAACCAACCGGCTGAAGACAGTTCCGGGCGTCGTGCGCACCCAGACCGTCATCACCCTCGTCTCCTATAAGGACACGGCCGCCTTGCCGGTCGGTGTTCCGTAGGGCGAACGTTCAGCCCCGCCGTACAGCGCGGCGCAAGTCAGCAAGGCGGAGGGCACCGGTGATCTGGCAGAAGCCTGCGTAAACAATAATGCCACCTGCGATCAGGCCCGCGAGCACAGAGACGCTGGCGACGAAGTGAAGTTCGAACGCCGGTGCGAGATATTCAGAGCCTGCCCAAAGCACGGTGCCCATGCCTGCGGAGGCGATGAGGATGAGCGGCAGACGTTTGATGAGTTGCGCGTCTGGCGCGAAATGGCCCTGACGCCAGAGGCGCGCGGCGAGCAGACCAACATTGGTCCATGCCGCAATCGTCGTGCCTGCGGCAATGCCTGCAAAACCGAAATATTGAAACAGAGTGAAACTCGAAATCACATTGACGATGACGCTGATGCCCGCAAATTTGAGCGGCGTCTTTGTGTTTTCGCGGGCAAAAAACGCAGGCGAGAAAACCTTGTTCATCACGAAAGCAGGAAGGCCCACGGCGTAGACCGCGAGAGCAAGCGCTGTTGCCGTCGTATCGCTCGCACTGAAGTGTCCGCGCTCGAACAACACTTTGATGATGTCATAGGGGATGACCGCCAGTGCCACAGCTGCGGGCACGGTCAGCAGTAGTGAAAACTCCAGCGCGCGGTTGAGGCTCCGGTGCGCGCCGTCATCATCCTTTGCGCGCAGCCGCCGCGACAGATCGGGCAGCAGCACCACGCCGATGGCAATGCCGACAACGCCGAGCGGCAGCTGATAGATACGGTCGGCATAGTAGAGCCAAGACACAGCACCGGCCTGCAGCGTGGCGATCATCGTGCCGATGGTGAGGTTCACCTGCCCGATGCCGCCCGCGACAATGCCCGGCACGCCGAGTGTGAGCAGTCGCTTCACATCAGGCGTGAAACGCGGCCACGAAAGGCGCAGCGTCATGCCGGCGCGCTGGCAGGAAATTGTGAGCCAGATAAATTGCACGATACCGGCAGCCGCCACACCGTAAGAGAGAACGAGACCGGGGTTCGCCGCCAATGGCACCACGAAAAAGAGCGCCACGATCATCGTCACATTGAGCATGACGGGAGCAGCGGCGCCTGCGAAAAACTTTCCCAGTGAATTCAGGATCGCGGCCTGCACGGCGGTCAGCGATATGAACATCAAATAGGGGAATGTCACGCGGCTGAACTGGATCGCCCATTCGCGCTTTTGCGGATCATCGCCAAAGCCCGGCGCAAAGACGTGCATCAGCGCGGGCATGAAAACCATCGCCAAGATCGTCAGCACCAGCAGCGCAAAGAGAAGCGCCGATGTCGCCTCTTGTGCAAAGCGCCGCGCGGCATCCTCACCCTCGCCTTCCAGCCGCTTGGCAAAGAGCGGCACGAAGGCGGAGTTGAACGCGCCTTCAGCAAAGATCGAGCGAAACATATTGGGAAAACGGAAGGCGACGAAAAACGCATCCGCTATCGGCCCCGTGCCGATGGCCGAGGCCACCATCATGTCGCGCACGAAACCCAATATGCGGCTCAGGAATGTCGTGCCGCCAACAGTGGCCGCAGATCGCAGAAGGCTCATGGTGTCGTTATCCGCGATTGTCCGTCATAGCCCTCCCCCCTTGAAGGGGAGGGTTGGGAGGGGGGTAAACCGAGAAATGATAGAAGAGATTTTTTCTGAAGAAGCCCCCCCACCCGAAACGCGTTCCGCGTTTCCACCTCCCCCTCAAGGGGGGAGGAGAAGACAAGTACAATGGCATTAAGGCTCATTCCGCCGCCGCCACTTCCGGTTTGCGGCGCGAGCGGGCGGGCCGTGCGTTTTGCGTGGGGTCAGCGAGCGCCTCCAGCAGATGGCGCTCGACGGCTTTCTTCTTATTGGCGTTCGTGACCTTGTGGCCGATCACGTCTTTCACATAGAAGACGTCCACCGCGCGTTCGCCATAGGTCGTGATATGAGCCGAGCCGATGGTAAGGCCGAGATGGAACAGCGCCTTGGTGAGCGCATGCACAAGGCCCGGACGATCAAGCCCGTTCACTTCGATGACCGTGTAGGTGTCCGACGCCTCATTATCGATATAGACAAGCGGTGCGATGGAGAAAGCATCTGCTCTGTTCTCACCCTTGAAGCGCTGGTCGATCATTTCCGGCGGCAGCACTTCACCCGCCAGCACTTTGCGGATTGTGTCTTCAAGCCGCTGGATGCGGCGCGGTTCGGCAATCGCACCGCCCGCCTCGTCCTGCACCCAGAGCATGTCGAGCGCCATGCCGTCACGCGTCGTGAAAATCTTCGCGTCGACAATGCTCATGCCGAGAATGGCGCAGGCACCGGCAAAGCGCGAAAAAAGACCCGGATGATCCTGCGAATAGAGCGTCAGCACCGTCACGTCGCGCGAGGGCTCAGGACGGGCTGAAATCGTCAACGCCACGTCTTGCGCTTCATTGATGAGACGCGCGTGGCGCTCATGCGTTTCAGCATCAAACGACAGCCAATAAGCGTCCGTGTGGCGCGCCTTATAGACCGCGCGCTCCGTATCGCTCCAGTCCGTGAGGCGTTCACCGAGCGCCACTTTGGCTTCCGCCACGCGACCGGCACGGTTCAACACGCCTTCTCCGCCCTGCAACAGCGCCATGGTTTCGAAATAAAGTTCACGCAGCAATTGCGCTTTCCAACCGTTCCAGACGCCGGGGCCGACTGCCTTGATGTCAACCACGGTCAAGACGAACAGAAGTTTCAAACGGCCGGGGCTTTGCACAAGGTCGGCAAAATCGCGCACCGTGCGCGGATCGGAAATATCGCGCCGCTGCGCGACGTCCGACATGACGAGATGGTTTTTCACAAGCCAGGCGACCGTTTCGGTTTCCGCCGCACTCATGCCGAGACGCGGACAGAGTTGCCGCGCGATGCGTTCGCCCGCGTCCGAATGATCTTCTTCGCGACCCTTGGCAATGTCATGCAGGAACACCGACAGATAAAGCGCATTGCGGCTTTGCAGCGTTGACATGATTTCGGTGGCAAAGGGATGGTCGTTATTCTCGCCGCCTTTTTCGACTTCGGACAAAATGCCGATGGCGCGCAGCAAATGCTCGTCGGCTGTGTAGTGGTGATACATGTTGAACTGCATCAGCGCGACGATGCGGCCGAAGTCGCGCACGAAGCGGCCAAGCACGCCCGCCTCGTTCATCAGACGCAGGGTGCGTTCGGGGTCTTTGCGCGAGGTCAGAATATCGAGGAAGAGACGGTTGGCTTCTTCGTCAGCGCGCAGCTCCGCACCGATATATTTCAGCGAGCGTGTCACAAGTTTCAGCGCATCGGGATGGATTTCCAATTCGTCGGCGTCAGCCACATGAAAAATGCGGATGATATTGACCGGATCTTTTTCGATCGCCTGATCTGACGTGAAATCGAGCCGCCCGCTTTCAAGCTTGAAACCCTTGATGACCTTCTTGCGCCGCAGCTTCTGCATGAAGCGGCCGATGCTTGGCTTTTTCTTGCGTTCCTGTTCTTCAAGGGCAGCACAGAAAATGCGCGTGAGATCGCCGACGTCTTTAGCCACCAGAAAATAATGCTTCATGAAACGTTCGACGGCCTTCAGACCGGCGTGGCCATGATAGCCCAGACGGTTCGCCATCTCGGTTTGCAGATCGAACGTGATGCGTTCTTCTGCGCGGCCAGTCAGGAAATGCAATTCGCAGCGCACGGCCCAGAGAAACTCCTCCGCCTTGCGGAAGGTTGCATATTCCTCGCGTGTGAAAACACCCGCCTTAATGAGGTCGGAGGATTGTTTGACGCGGTAGAGATATTTCGAAATCCAGAACAGCGTATTGAGATCGCGCAAGCCACCTTTGCCTTCTTTGACATTGGGCTCGACGAGATAGCGGCTTTCGCCCGCGCGCGCGTGGCGCGTATCGCGCTCGGCGAGTTTGGCCTCGACAAATTCATTGCCCGTACCTTTGACGAGTTCTTCGTCAAAGCGTTTTTCGAGATCGGCATAAAGCCCCTCGTCGCCGTCGAGATAACGCGCTTCGAGAATGGCCGTGCGGATCGTGAAATCTTCGCGCGCCAGCCGCACGCAATCAGACACCGTACGTGTCGAATGGCCGACCTTGAGCCCTAAGTCCCAAAGCACATAGAGCATATATTCGACAATGCTTTCGCCCCAGGGCGTCTGCTTGTAAGGCAGCAAAAACAGAAGATCGATGTCGGAACCCGGTGCCAGCGTGCCGCGGCCATAGCCGCCGACAGCGGCGATCGACAGCAATTCCGCTTTGCTCGGGTTATTGCTCGGATAGACATGGGTGATGGCAAAATCATGGAGCGCACGGATGATCGTGTCTTGCAGATAGCAGAGGCTTTCGGCGCAGACACGGCCGCGATGTGCGCCTTGTTCGAGGCGTTCGCGCGCCTTGAGCCGACCCGCCGTCAGCGTCTTTTTCAATTCGTCCACGAGCGCCCGTTTCATGGCTTCGGGCTCGCCCTTGTGGCGCGCAGGCAGCTTTTCGAGCGCCCTTTTGAGGCGCGCCGGATCGACGATTTCGAGAAGGCTCGGCATAGTACGGCCCATGTGGGCGGTCTCCGGAATTTTTAACGGCACAAGAGGTACGCAGCATGACACGTCCTGCGGCCTCACGATGATCCTACAGCAAGCTAAATGATTTGGCTTATCGCGGGCTAAATCAAAGGGCGGAATTCGGGCTCAAATCTACGCTTCGTGCGGCCCTGCGGCGACCGATGATGCCCGATCATGTCCGCCAGATGACCAAGATTTCATCAGCCTCCACGATTTTGCCACATTTCCGACAGAAAGCCGCCTCGGGCCAAGCGCGGAGTATCACCTGCGGGCAACCCCGCCGTTCACCCAAGGTGCCCGGCTTATTTGAGAGGCAAAAGCTCCTGAAAATCCACCCCCCAAGTTCGAACTCCATGTCTGAGGCCTGACCGGAAACCCACCATAAAAAGGATAAGAAGGAAGCGACCCCCGCCATCGTCAGATAGAGCGACGAGCGGATAAACCTTCCACGGGTGAAACTTGCGGCACGTCCGGCGAAGACGTGCCGCTTTTTCTTGTCTTGCCAATGGCGGCTTCCCCCCTCTATGTCTAAAGCGGTTCCAGACACTGCTTCCAAAAAGACAGGCCGCCCGCTTTGCCGCAGAACACCGAGATCGACAGTTTCAAGATTTTCAGCCGCCTGGTGCAGGGCTGGTGGAAGGACCGGGGCCAGTTTTCGCGCAAGAAGATCGCGCGCGACTGTCCGATCTGCGCCTATCACGGCACGTTTTTGTCGGTCGGTCGTCCGTCGCGCTGGGACACGCGCTGCCCCAATTGCGGAAGCCGCGAACGCCACCGCCTGATCCAGCTCTGGCTCAATGACAATGGCGTCGATCTCGGGACCAAATCGATCCTGCAATTCGGGCCCGAAAAATGGCTGATGCGGGCGATGAAGAACAACCCCGCCTATGAGCCCGCCGACCTCTATTCACCGATTGCGAAATTCCGTCTCGACATCACCAAGATCGACCGGCCGGACAATCATTTCGACGTGGTGATCGCCAATCATGTGTTTGAGCATGTGGACGAAGACGCCAAGGCCATGTCGGAAATGTTCCGCATCCTGAAGCCCGGCGGCATCGGCTTTTTCTCCGTGCCGATCAATCTGTCGCGCGAAGAAACCTACGAGAACGCCGCCATCACCGACCCCGACGAGCGCATGGTGCATTTCGGCGGCACCGACCACCGCCGCTTCTATGGTCGCGACTTCAAGGCAAAGCTCGAAGCTGTCGGTTTCAAGGTGGAGGAATACCGCCGCGCACCGCATGAAGAAATGAAATGGGGCTTGCTGCGGGATGAGTGCATCTACGTCGCGCGGAAGTAAGTAAAGACCCTCACCCCGACCCTCTCCCAGAGGGAGAGGGGGAAGAAAGTCGAACTCGCGCCCGATAGCCCTCTCCCTCTGGGAGAGGGTTGGGTGAGGGCCTTTCTATTCTTTCCCCAACAACCCCTTCAACCGGTATAGCGCCTCAAGCGCGTCCCTCGGCGTCAACTCATCGGGATTGATAGCCTTCAGTTCCGCTTCCGCCGCGCTCTCTTTGGACGCCAGCGGTGCCGGTTTCGCGCTTGCCGAGAACAACGGCAGATCATCGATCAGCGTCGCGGCGTTGCGCCCCTGATCGCCCTTCTCCAAGGCGCTCAACACTTGCTGCGCCCGCGCGATGACGGCATGGGGCAGCCCTGCGAGTTTTGCCACCTGAATGCCGTAGGAGCGATCCGCAGCGCCAGCCGCCACTTCATGCAGGAAGACAACGTCGCCTTCCCATTCCTTGACGCGCATCGTTGCATTCGTCAGGCGTTCGAGCTTTTCGCTTAAGGCCGTCAGCTCGTGGTAATGCGTGGCGAAAAGCGCGCGTGATTTATTCGTTGCGTGGAGATGCTCAACGGCTGCCCACGCAATCGACAACCCGTCGAACGTCGCCGTGCCGCGTCCGATTTCGTCGAGGATAACGAGCGCACGCGGGCCCGCCTGATTGAGGATCGCGGCGGTCTCCACCATCTCGACCATGAAGGTGGAACGCCCGCGCGCCAAATCATCGGCTGCACCAACGCGAGAGAACAAGCGATCCACCGTGCCGATATGTGCTTCGTCGGCGGGCACGAAGCTGCCCATCTGCGC
>JAUSLL010000055.1 GCA_030649335.1 Parvibaculum sp.
ACACGTGACGGGAGAAATGACGGAATGGCTGTTTATACGCTGGGTGCGGTCGAGCCCCAATTGCCGGCTGAAGGCGAATACTGGATTGCGCCCAATGCCCAGGTGATGGGCAATGTGAAACTGATGCGCAACGCCAGCGTCTGGTTCAATGCGGTGATCCGCGGGGACAATGAACTCATTACCATCGGTGAAAATTCGAACGTGCAGGACGGGTCGGTGCTGCATTGTGATCCGGGTTCGCCGTTGACGATTGAGGAAAACGTCACCATTGGCCATATGGTCATGCTGCATGGTTGCACCATCGGTGCGGGCAGCCTCATCGGTATCGGCAGCATTATTCTTAACAATACGCGGATTGGCAAAAACTGTCTCATCGGTGCGAATACGCTGATCGCCGAGGGCAAGGACATTCCGGACAATTCGATGGTGCTAGGCGCGCCGGGCAAAGTGGTGCGCACGCTGAGCGATGAGCAGGCAGCGGCCTTGCGTCTCTCGTCGGATCATTACGTCCAGAACTGGAAACGCTACGCGCGCGACATGAAACAAATCGGCTAATCAGAAATCACAATAGGATGAGGGAGAAACAAGATGAGTAAACCGCAGGAAGTGACCGCCCGCGAAGAAGAAGTGCTTTATGAAGTCGCTGATCATATCGCGACCATCACCTTCAATGCACCGGACCGCATGAATACAATTTCCGGCCCGATGCTGAAGCAATTGACCGAACGGCTGCTCGATGCCAATCAGGACAAAGACGTACGCTGCGTTATTTTGACGGGACGCGGCCGCGCTTTCTGTGCCGGGCTTGATCTGCGTCCGGAGTCCGGTGGCGTGGCGGGGCTCGGCAGCGGCACAGGGACTGTTTCGACGACACTTGATCTGCGTAATACGCCGCCGATTGTGTTGTTTGAAATGGAAAAGCCGGTGATAGCGGCCATCAATGGCGGCGCGGCGGGCTATGGCATGGACACCGCGCTGGGCTGTGACATTCGCCTGATGGGCAAGTCGGGCAAGCTGGCGGCGGCATTCTGCAAGCGCGGCATTGTGCCTGAATCCGGTGGTACTTGGTTTTTGCCGCGCCTGATCGGCTGGTCGAAGGCGGCAGAACTGATCTTCACGGGTCGCACGCTCAATGCGCAGGAAGCGGTTGATTGGGGTTTGGCGAGCGAAGTGGTTGAAGATGCTGACCTGATGAAACGGGCTTATGAACTGGCCCGTGAAATTGCGGGTAATGCGCCGCTCGCGGTGCAGGCCGCCAAACGCATGATGCGCATGGGCCTTAACGAACCTTTCGGCGAACATGTGCATCATGTCTATCTGCAGCTTCTGCCCTTGCTGCGGACCGATGACGTGAAGGAAGGCATGATGTCTTTCATGGAAAAGCGCCCGCCGGTGTTCAAGGGACGCTGATCCGACCGACAGGACGTTGAGCGACCATCCAGATGAGGCCATGAGCGAGACGTCATTACAGATATTTGCAGCGACAGGCGGACGCAAAGGCGTTGACCTGCTTGTCTGCGTGCTGCTGCTGGCGCTGGTCGCTCAGATCGCAGGCGCTTGGGCGGCGGGTTTCACCGGCAAATATCGCGGCATTGCGTCGGCGGCGGGCATGTCGCTTGATCTGCAGGAAGTGAAGGGCCGGTTGGTTGGTCGCCTGTCGGCGGCGGACGGGCGGCTCTATGCGCTCAACGGCGCGCGCTATGAAGCCAAGAGCGGAACAACGCCCGACGAGCGCAGCGTCGGCGGTGTGCAGGGCGAATTGCGACTTGGCGGGAATGCGCTGGCGGTTGCTTTTTTCCGTATTGAGGAACGCCCGCTCGGTATCCAGTTTCTGTTTATCCCTGTGAAGAATGACGGCAATCCTGACATTGCCGCGGCGAAGGACTATTCGTTTCTTGCGCAGGGGCTTGGCGTGCCGTCGGCCAAAAATGTGGTCGCCGCGCCGCAGCCTTCAGAGAAGATTGATCTGCTGCGTTTCATCGACGAGTACCGGCAATGGACTCCGCTTGATGTGGCGCGGTTCTACAGCCGGTTGAGCGAGCGCGATAAAGGCTTGTTGCAACTTTACGATCATGCGAGTGGCGATATTGTCTGGCGCGTCTGCTCGTCCGGTCCGCCCAATGAGGCGATCACGCAAGCAGATGTTGATGACTTGCTCGACCGGCAGCAGACGACCTGCGCGGACTTGTTGCCACTGGTGAAGAAGGCACAGGCGGCGGGATATTTTGCTGAGTTTTCTCGTCGGGCGCGGTTCCAGTTAGAGATCATTCGCGAAACGCTTTTGTGTAACCGCGGGGAATCCGCGCCCGCACAATGTGCAGATGTGAGTGCGCTTGGTGCGCCGTTGATTGTGAACTGGCGCGATATCAGCTCAATCATGCGCGAGCTTGTGCCGCAAGGTTCGGCGGTTGCCGCGAAGCCTCAGGCGGTGCAGCCGGAAACGGTCGCAACCGTTCAGGCGGAAGCAAAGCCAACGGCACCCAAGCCCGTTGCCGCAACGGGTGTGGTGACATTACCACTGCGGGCGAGCCTTGCCGAAGTGCCGGATTCGACAACAGTTGTGGCGCGCACACGCGCCGAGATCAAACAAGAAGGCCGCATCGTCAGAACCATACGACGACGCGGCCTTGATGTTCCGTTGCGCAATCCGCGCTTTTAGCTGATCGCGACGACTTCGATGGCGAAGGTCAGGTCTTCGCCCGCGAGCGGGTGGTTGGCGTCGAGGCGTACAACTTCATCGGAGATTTCGATAACGACGAGCTGGAGTTCGCGCCCGTCGGGGCCGCTGGCGCTGAGGCGCATGCCGACTTCAAGCTGCATGTCGGCGGGCATTTCACTGCGCGGTACGTCCTGCACCATGCGCGGGTCGGAAACACCGTAAGCTTCGGCGCAGGGGATGGTGAAGGTCTTTTTCTCGCCGACATTCATGCCCATGACACCTGTGTCGAAACCCGGAATGACCTGGCCGGAGCCGACGACGAATTCGAGCGGCGAACGTCCTTCGCTGGAATCGAAAATATCACCGTCGGTCAATGTGCCGGTGTAGTGAATCTGCACTGTGTTGCCATTTGCTACTGCTGCCACGATGCCCGCCTTTCAAAAATAAAAAAGGCCTTCAGTTTGTTCTGAAGACCTGATGGCCATTGACGTGACTTTAACAGCGCAAGCGCTACCCGTCACCCCTTGCGGGCAAAAGGTCGCGCTTTGCCTCGAATTATTGAACGAAATCAGAAAGCGCGGCGCCAGACGCGGCGGATTTTGGCGTCGGTTTCGGGCCCCAGATTGTGCCATGCCGTGCGGTCGCGCGTGGCATCGACGATGAACATGCTGTCGGTCTTGCCGATATGGATGCTGAGGTCGTTGAGGAGACCGGCGGCGGAAGAGTCTGTGTTCACGCACCAGACGTTGGGCGCGAGCTTGTAGGCGGGCCCGAGCGACATGATCGCCTGCTCTAGCTGACCGGCGTAACGTGCCTTGATGTCCATGATGACGATGAAATTGGCGGTCTCGGGCTGGCGGCGACGGTCGGTTTGACCTTTTGCGGGACCGTAGATGGGGCGGGCGGGAGCGGTGCTTTCAGCGGCGGTCTGCGCCGTCGTTTGTGGCTCGGCGCTTTGCTGGATGAGGGCGCTCTCTTCGACCGGCTCGTCGGAGGCGGTTGCAGCCGCCGCAACATAGGTCGGGACGACACGCTGGGTTTCGTTGGTTGCTTGTGGTGGGCTTACAAAATTTGCAGCGAGTGATGTGACGCTGATGGCGGGTAGCCAGCCGGTTGCGTCGGCGGCGGTGCCCTCGGGCGCAATCAGGCTTGAGGCGATGACGCGGCCTTCGGCGATGTAACCGACCATTGCGTCATGGCTATAGGGGCCGTACACGCGCTCGCCGTATTTCAACAGCCAGCGGTCCGGGTTTGAAGTCGGGCTTGCGGATTGTTGGTTTGATTCAGCCATTCGTCTTTTTACTTTGTCGTATTTGCAGCAGATATCGCCGTTTATGCAGCGGTATTTATCCGAATCATACCGAATTCGGACTGGTTTGAAACTTTGAGTTCAATAAGACTTTCTATGTACCGCTACGTCAACGTTTGCCTGCTTGCAGAGACCGGCGGGAGCGGGCAGATTTTGGGCAAGAGCGCCATGAAGGCGCATAAAATCAGGGTTTAGACGCGTCATCAGAATTGGGAACGGTCATGGAATACGAACATTGCACAGCGGCACGCGAGGGGCATTTGCTCATCGTCACGATCAACCGGCCGGAGCGCATGAATGCGCTGCATCCGCCCGCCAATTTTGAGCTGGAAAAAATCTTCAATGATTTTGCCGCCGATCCGGAACTCTGGGTGGCAATCATAACCGGTGCGGGTGAGCGTGCTTTCAGTGCGGGCAATGATCTGCGCTGGCAGGCGGAGGGCAATAAGCTGGACGTGCCTGCGACCGGCTTTGCCGGTCTCACCGCGAGGTTCGATCTGAACAAGCCCGTGATTGCCGCTGTCAACGGCGTGGCGATGGGCGGCGGTTTTGAAATTGCGCTGGCCTGCGATCTCATCATTGCCTCGGACAATGCTGTTTTCGCCTTGCCTGAGCCGCGTGTCGGTCTTGCGGCACTTGCGGGTGGTCTGCATCGTTTGCCGCGTCAGATCGGCACTAAGCAGGCGATGGGTATGATCCTGACCGGTCGTCAGGTCAAGGCAGAGGAAGGCAAGGAACTCGGCTTCGTCAATGAAGTGGTGCCTGCGGCTGATCTGATGGCGGCGGCTAAACGCTGGGCAGGTCTCATCATGGAATGCTCACCCATGTCGATCCGTGCCTCGAAAGAGTCCGTGTACAAAGGATTGGACGAAGCTGATCTCAATAAGGCGGTGACGGGCAAGTATCCCGCTGTCGCGGCTCTCTTCAAGAGCGCGGATCTGATCGAAGGACCGCGCGCCTTTGCAGAAAAGCGCAAGCCGAATTGGGCCGGCAAGTAAGCGTCGTCTGATTTCGATGCCTCAAAAAAGTACCGGTCCTGTCATGTGGGGATGACAGGACCGGCCTCGACAGGACCAACCTCTGGGGGGACGGAGGCCGGTCGGTGGTTTCGTCAGCGCAGGACGGGTGTTGTCACTGCGGTCAATGTGGCGGTCGGGCTTTCAACCAATGCTGCTTCATGCAGCGAGGGGACAAGGCTCGGCCGTAATTCTTTTTCGGTGCTCGCCACTGTGGTTAGGGCAGGAGCGGCAGATGTCGCTTCGGCTTGCACCAGTTGCGGCACAGGGGCTTTGGGCATGCGCGCTGACTGAGCGGCGGCCACGAAGGGGATCGGGGCGCCGAGCGGCGGCAAGGTCTGATTGGCAAGGGTCACAAAAGAACGTGTGTCGAGATTGACCCAGACAAACGGCCGTTCACGCGACTGGCGCTTGACCCAAGTGTAAGGTGTGTCGTTCCAAGCAACGATGGCCCAGTTCTTATTGTCGAGCACAACTTCGCCACGGTCTGTATCGACCACGAGAATGGCGTGTCCGGCACCGTTCCATTCGCGCACGACGGCGATCAGAAGGTCAGAGGGCGACCAGCCGCGTTCGATCAGCAGCTTGCGCTTCAGCAGCGCGAAGTCCTCGCAGTCGCCGCCGTTCGCATTGGGATATGACCAACGTTCGCTGACGCCATAGTTGGAGATGTCTTCGATCTGGGAGACCGATGAATTGACATAATCGTTGACCGTATTGAGCTCGTTCCAGCGTTCCGGCGTCATCACCATATTGGTCGGTGTGTCTGTGCCGCCTTCGCACTGGGTCGGATCGTCGAGGCAGAAAGAGATGAAGCCCATCGGCGGAACGACCTGCTGCCCCACCGGCATATAGGCGTTCGCTACGATCCCGGCATCACTACCCTGCGCGCTCTGCATGGCTCCGATACTCCCGGTCGACTGGCATCCTGCCAGCCAAATTGCACTGCTGGCGAAAAGGGCCAGCCCCCACAAGCTGTTCGTTTTCATTTTTCCCACCTTAGTCATCTGTCGAGCAGGACTTCCTGTCCTGTGAGAGCGACCTTGGCAGTGAAAATTTTGTCTTGTTTTAAGTCGGGAAGGTGGTTTTGAAACAAGTTAAATGCGTCTTTGAATCGACTTTAGATCAAATTCGAACGACTTGAGCTCGCGGTTTCGGGCTTTGCAAAAACTCCAGTGTTTTCAAGCCTTTTTGTACGTCTGCGTGTATGGCGACCGATGTGGACCGCCGAAAGAGCTGCAAAAGTGCCGCGAAAAATAAGCGGGAAAAATTTCAAGGCGTTGGTTTCCAAATGGTTGATTAGCGGCCGTTCAGACGGGGATTGGCGAGAAAACCTATGTTCACCTGTGTATTTTGCGGGGCGGTCATAAAGAAAATGCCCCGGAAGTTTCCGGGGCATTGTTATTTGGGCCAGGGGCTTGCTGCTTAGCTCTTTGCCCCGTCGAAGGTTTTGCTGTCGCTCACCAATGTCGCGCGGATATGGGCGATGGTGGCTTCGCGTTCCTTGCGTTTGGTGTTGGCGAAAGCAGGTTGCGACAGGGCGCCGAGCTCGCGCGCACGGGTGATCGTTGTCTCGCGCAGGGTATCCAGCGGCGCCGTCTGATCGAGATAGCCGATCTGAGCGGCTTCATGCGGGTTGTAGATGCGTGCCTGCGTGACGGCGGCTGTCAGATGATTGGCGGCCAGGCGGTCGCGGGCGAGTTCGAGGCCGAAGACAGGCATGGTCATGCCGATGGCAACTTCAGGCAGGCCGATCTTGAATTCCCCTTCCGCGCCGATACGCAGGTCGGCAGCGAGAAGAAGCAGGGCACCGGCGGCCAGTGCATGGCCGGTGCAACCAATGACCACCGGCAGTTTATGTTCGTAGATTTCCATCAATAGATTGGCACCGGCGCTGACAAGCGGCGCGACATGCTCGGGACCTGCCGCCATGACTTCGAGATCGAAGCCGGCACAGAAGCGTTTCTCACGGCCAAAGAGGGCGATGGCTTTGGCTTCGCCCGCCGCGCGTTCGAGACCGGCCTTAATGGCATTGATCATGTCATGGCCCAGCGCATTGGCGCGGCCATCATCCATGGTCAGAACGGCAACGCCGTCATTGAGTGTGTAGTCGAGAATTTGCGCGGCCATGCCGTCCCCCATATTTGTTCGGGGGGCACTCTAGTGCGGCTTTGGAACGGGAAACAGTCCAGAGACCGTAAAAAGCCGCGGTATCAGCCGAAGGGGCGTGAAAGTGCGGCGGAGTCCGCAGCAATATCGCTGAAGGCGATGGCGATGCCTTCGGCCGTGTGACGCACTACGCGGCCTTTCATGCGGCCAAGCGAGACCGGTGTGCCGATGGGCTCGCGGTTTTCAAGTTCGACATTGGCGCCGCCGAGAGACATATCGACCACGCGGCAGGGAATGGAGCGACCGTCGGGAAGCGTCAGAACCTGTTTTTCTTCAAAGCCGCCTTCCGCTGCCGTGTAGCGCGCTGTTGCACGGGCGGGCAGCACTTTTTCGCCTTTTGCATAGGCGGCGAGGCGTTCGGCTACACGTTCGCGGCGCGCGCCGCTCAGGGCCGTGACAATGGCAAAGCCGCCTTCGAACGTGCGTACAACGTCGCCTTCAAAGCGGCCAAAATCGTCAAGATAGATGATAAGGTGAGCACCAAGATCGATCGGCGCGTCGCAAATGAGGGCGATGCCCGAAAGGGACATGTCGCGAATAGCACACGGGTGCTCGTTTCCGTCCGGTGCCAAAAAGCGGCCCTTCACGGTCACTGGCACGCGAGGTTCACGACGTCGTTCCTGTTCGCTCGGTAGTTCAGTGGTCATGGTTTCGCGCTCATCTTTGGTGCGCCATTGTAGGGGAGCCCGTGGCAAGGGCTTTGGGGGAGCACCGCTAGGGCCAAGATAACCCCCGCAGGGTTAATGAATTTCTACCGGTGATGTTTAAATGAGTGTCGATTTTCCACAATTTCGTCCTCTTCGGAGGATTTCTGCAGAAATGACGCTTGCGTCAGCTTTCGCTATTGCCGACAATTCTGTCAAATTCGACCATCAAAGGGAATCGGGACCGTACTAGCGGCGGAAGCAGGCTATCCAAGACCTGCCCGGAACCGCTGACACCGAATAACGCCAAGTTCAGGACATAAAAATGAGTGAGTTCGACTACATCATCATCGGCGCAGGTAGCGCGGGTTGCGTGCTGGCAAACCGTTTGTCAGAAAATCCGGCAAACAAGGTTTTGCTTCTCGAAGCCGGTGGCAAGGATTCGAGCTTCATGATCCACATGCCGGCAGGCGTCGGCAAGTTGATCGGCACCGACATGGTCAATTGGTATTATCATACCGAAGGCCAACCGCATCTGAACAACCGCAAAATGTTCTGGCCGCGCGGCAAGGTGCTCGGTGGTTCATCCTCGATCAACGGCATGATTTATATTCGAGGCCATGCGCGCGACTATGACATGTGGCGTCAGATGGGTCTTGAAGGCTGGGGCTTTGCCGATGTGCTGCCCTATTTCCGCAAGTCGGAAGGCAACCAGAACGGCAGCAGCGCCTTCCACGGCGGCGACGGCCCGCTCGGTGTGTCCAACGCTCAAAAGAGCAATGTGTTGTTCGACGCGTTCGTCGAAGCTGGCAAGCAAGCCGGTCATCCCTATACGGATGACTTCAACGGACCGCAGCAAGAAGGCATGGGGCCTTATCAGACCACTATCAAGAACAACAAGCGTTGCAGTGCAGCGGTTGCTTACCTTGTGCCCGCGCTGAAACGCCCCAATCTTACGGTCGAAGTCAACGCGCTGACGCATCGTATTCTGTTTGAAGGCAAGAAGGCCGTCGGCGTTGAATACAAGCAGGGCGACGAACTCAAGACGGCTAAATCCCGTAAAGAAGTGATCCTGTCAGGCGGTGCGGTCAACAGCCCGCAAGTGTTGCTGCTCTCCGGCATTGGCCAAGGCGAATATCTGCGTAAGTTCGGCATCGACGTTGTGTCCGATTTGCCGGGCGTCGGTCAGAACCTGCAGGATCATCTTGACGCGACAGTCATCAGCGAGTGCAAGCTGCCGATCACTCTGCACAGTCAGATGAACCCCATCCGTCAGATTTTGACGGGTATGCAGTACACGTTCTTCAAGACGGGTGCGGCGGCTTCGCAGGGTCTTGAATCCGGTGCCTTCCTGAAGTCGCGTCCGGAACTTGAGATGCCTGATTTGCAGATCCATTTCGTGGCGGCAATGATGCGCGACCATGCCCGCGTGAAGTCGGATCGTCATGGGTTCACGGTTCACGTTTGCCAGCTGCGACCGGAAAGCAAAGGCTTTGTGGCGCTGAAATCGCTTGATCCGTCGGATCACGCGCTCATTCAGCCGAACTATCTTGCCACTGAAAACGACCGCCGCACGATGCGCGACGGTGTGCGTATTGTCCGCAACATCCTTGCGCAGCGTGCGATGGATATTTATCGCGGGCCGGAATTCATGCCCGGTGCCGATAAGCAGTCGGATGCTGAAATCGACGCCTGGATCCGCGAAACGGCCGAGACGATCTATCATCCCGTTGGCACAGCCAAAATGGGTAATGATCCGATGGCCGTCGTGGATGTGAAGTGCAAAGTGCGCGGCGTTGAAGGCCTGCGCGTTGTCGATGCCTCGGTCATGCCGACACTCGTTGGTGGCAACACCAATGCGCCGACGATCATGATCGCAGAGAAAATCTCGGATGACATTCTGGGCCGCGCGGCGTTGCCTGCCGAGCATGTGACGATTGCTGAAGATCGTCAGGGTGCCGCTGCCTGAATCTGAGTTTCTGAAAACGAAAGGGCCGGTCTCCATAACGGAGCCCGGCCCTTTTGCTTTGCGGGGTGCAGCCGCAGATAAATTTGGTTATTCGCTCGACAAAAGGGCGTTTTTGACGAGCCGCAGGTAGGAGCGCTCGCTGCGAAGGGGCGCGCGACGCGAGGCGAGGCTCGACACATGGACAGGCAAAACGAGCGGGCGGGCGCGCTGCGGATTGCGCCGGGCGGGCTCGGCGGCACGTTCGCGCTTGGGCATGCGTTCGGGATCGAGGACTTGAAGGCGGTCAATCCACTGGCGGGCGAACAGATGGTCACCGATCCAGGGAAATTCATCGACGGGCACTGCCGCACCGAGAACACGGGTGATGACGCCATTGTCCTGCGCGAGCGGCAGCAGGATCATTTCAAAAGTTGCTTCGCGCTGCTGGGCGGTGCTGGCGGTGTATTCGACAAGCGAGACAGAAGCATTGCGCGTCACTTCGTCGAGCGCCTGCTTGATGCTGCCGAGGCAATCTTCCTGCCACATTGAAAGCAGGTTGTGGTTGCGGAATTCCATGCCGTAGATGCTGCAAAGGCCAGTGCCAGCGAGGCGGAAGCGGAAGCTCGCATCATTCTCGCGCTCAAGGATGAAGACATACGGCAGAATGTTACGGATCTCACCGGGCTGGATTTCGCTACGCATGGGCGCAGGGCGACCGTCGCGTTTGGTGTTCCAATAGTCGAACAGCGATTGGATTGTCTTATGTTTCATATCACTCAACCCCAAACCCAAACCCGGACATACTTCCGGGCGTTACTCCGCGGTTGAACTGCACCACCGCGGGAATGTGACTTTGTTCATTTCGGAGCGTCCCAAATCGGAGCGGCTCTTTTATGAACGAACCGGATGCCTTGCGTTTCGAAGCGATACGAATGGGCCAAGGCGACCGGCTATGAGCCTGTTAGAGCAGAAAGCGTGCCAGCGCTCCGTCGAAGTGGGCGCAAAGGGCATCACGAAGGAAACGGCCCCATTATTGTGGGGACAACGGGCTTAAGCGCGGGAAATTAACTCCAAATTGACCATGTTTTGTGCCGTAACGGGCCAAAGGCGCTTTGAAACGCGGCACGAAAGCTGCGGGAGAGGGAGGGCGCCATCCCGAGTTGATCTGATTCTTAACGCGGCATGGCTTCTGCAATAGACGGGTAAGCACCGCCGTTGGTGCACCAGATTGGGTCCAAACACAGCATTCGCGGACCGGGAGAAACAAGATGAAACATAAAGCCCCCCTCATCTCGACATTCGCGCTCACGCTCGCCGTGGGTTTTGGCGTCCTTGCCTTCAGCGGCACATCGGCACTGGCCGGTAGCGGCCATGGCGGCGGATATACGCCGCCCGAAGAAGATTGTGGTTGTGAAGCCCCGCCGCCGCCGCCGCCGCCGGAAGAAGATTGCGGCTGTGAACCAGATGGCGACGATCATGGCCATGACGGTAAGGGTGTGAAGAACTGGAATTGGAACAAGAACCACAACGAGAATACCAACACGAACACCAATACCAATACGAACACCAATACAAATACGAACACGAATACCAACACGAACAACAACAACAACAACGTTGTCGTTAATGTGAACGTGGACTCGAACTCGACATCAAGCGCCAGTGCGACAGCGGCTGCCAATGCGGTAGCCAATTCCAATCTGGTCAATTCGGTGGCGAATAATTCGTCCAGCAGTGCCGCCGGTGCGGCGGCCAGCCGGTCGGGTGGTTCGGGCTTTGGTATTGGCAACGGCAACGGCAGCGGTGGCGGCGGTGGCAGCTATTACGTGGCCGCACCGGCTCCCATGTCGATGGGTGCACTCAATGTGGTGGTGCGTGAACGCACTGTCGAACGCAAGCCGGTACGTGGTGTTTGCGTCAGCGCCAAGGGTCTTGAAGAAGTGGCTCGTTATTCGACACAGCTGCGTGAACTTTCACCGCGTGACGAAACCGAAGTGTTCCATTGCTCCTCCGGCGACATGCTGGTCGTTACGATCGGGCGCATGGTTGGCTCGGGTGGTCAGAGCTTTGCCAACTACGACGGCGGCTATGTGATCGAATGCCACGAAGGCGAAGCACTGCGTATCGGTGCCAATGGTCTGGCCTGCACGCCGACGCAGTCACGCTTGTCACGCAACGATGCCCGCGACGCAGGTCGCACGGGCTACGCGGAAGTGTTCATCCGCAAGTCGGGCAGCAGCGCAACCTCTGACAATTCGATCAACACCGGTGCCGCCATGGCAACCTACAGCGGTGGCGTCGGCTACTAAACCTATCGGGCGGGCTTCTGCGAAGCGGAACGGGGAGGGCGAAAGCTCTCCCCGTTTTCGTATGTGGCTGGACAAGCGCTGCGCCAATACTTACCTATGTGGACGTCGGGACGTCCCGACACATTCTGCAACATCAGACGAGGACGGCCTCGTCGCATTTCCGAACAGGAATTGCGATATGGCATGGATTTATCTGGCGATAGCGGCAGTCATCGAAGTGATCTGGGCGGCGAGCCTCAAAGCCAGTGACGGTTTTACCAAACCGCATTTTGTTGCCGTTATGCTGGTAGCGATGCTGGCGACGAGCTGGTTGTTGGCGATGGCGACGCGGCATCTGCCTTTGGGTGTAGCTTACGCCGTTTGGACGGGTGCAGGCATTGTTGGTTCGTTGCTCGTCGGCTGGCTCGTCTATGGTGAAACGCTGGATACCGCCCGCATGATCGCAGTCGTATTGATTGCGGCAGGTGTCGTAATCCTCAAATGCGCGCCCGCCTGATTTGCGTCAACATTTCTGACCTATCAGTGCAAACATGCACCACACACGGATGTAAAAACATCCGTGTCAAGATTTCTGCTTGGCAAATATTTATGGCAGGCGTATGAGAGCGGCATGACAAACACAGTGCAAACATCAACCAAGCGTTTTGAAGGTAACTCGTACCCCACGGGGCCGGGTCGAACTCGCTCGCGCTGAATTGCGCATATGCGTTTGACGATCAGGAGCCCCACCAAATCGGATGGGGCTCTTGTCGTTTGGAGCCCCTGAAGGTGATTTCGTCAAAGATAAACCGGAGGTCCACTATGAATACATCACCCGCTTCTTTTGTGTCGCCGTATGACGGTGGCGTGCAAAAGCCCTGAGCCACAAGCATTTTCCGGCTCTGAGCTTTAAAGCGCGCCTCCCTGAGGCCGACATCTAACTGATCACGACAGATTTTTCTGCGGAGATGAACGGACGCGCTTTTTGGTGCGGCACCGAAGGGATCTCTGCATCCTTGAGGGAGACGAATTATGATTATGATACCGGCCGCCACGCTGAGGTGGAGCTTGCAAAACGGACGCAGCCTCGGTGTCGGTGCGGCGTTTGTCGGCGTACTGGTCTTGCGCGCGAATGGCGAGGCAACGTTTGATCTGCTGACATTCTTGGCGGCGCTTCTGCCTGCTATCGAAGTGGTGATGATTGCGGCGACTGCCGCTTTCTACTTCGACAGTGTGGACGAAGAGGGCGGCGCCGAGACAACACATGACACGCAGAAAGGGCATGGCGTGGAAGCAATGATCGCCTGGTTCGTCATCGTCTTCGCGCTGACATGGGGCAACATTGCGCTCGTGCGGGTGAGCATCGACGCCTATACGGCGCTCGGTGTACCTCCTGCTTGGGATGTGATGCCCTGAACGAGAGGCGGGGAGGATCCGTGATCCTTCCCGCCTTTGAAGAGAGTATGGGGAGAACTGAAAGCTCTCCGGTCCTTTGAACAGAAAAAAGGGGAGAGCTGAAAGCTCTCCCCGGAGTTTGTAGTGCCGAACCGCTTTGGGTGCCCCCCGTGGGCGGTTCGGTCCTGTCCGATATAGCCCGGACAGCAGCTCTCAAGACCCGGTTTGCACCGGTGGCAACCTGAGGGGTGGAGCTGATGGTGTGGTGTTGTTAGCCGCACCATCAGCGAATTGGGTATTGGGATTTTGTTAGTTGACGCCGCCGCGAAGGCCGCTGTTATCGACGTCTGTGTAGTAGCCATAAGGTGTGTTGTCGGCTTTGACAGTGCGGGCGGGAGCTGTACGCGCCGGCTGTGTCTGCTGAGCGGGAGCAGAGTAGCTCTCGCGGGCCGGTGCATAGTTGTTGTTCGAGGTGGCCGAGGGGTTGGACTGACGGTATTCGATCTTGCCCATCGGGTCGGCTTTGCCGGCGATGCGTGAGCCGCAATCGGTCGGGTTCACGTGGTAGAGCGGCACGAGCATCTTGAGCACGGCGCGTTCGAGAACCGAGCGAACGGCGAGCTGGAGGGGTTCCTGCGCGCTGGTGCCGGCACCGATCTGGAAGAGGTTACCGCCGAGGAAGTCGAACACACCGGCGCTGACTTCATGGCCGACGATCTGCTTCTGATAGGAAACGAAATCGACAACTTCGAGCGTGCGGCTGTTCACGAGACGCAGGTCAAGGCCGATGTTCATGACGTAGATTTTGCCACCGGCGGCGACGCCCCAACCCTGAGCGGCGGAGCTTGAAACCGAGCCATCAATGCCGCCCGAGCGGATGTTGAAGTTCAGTTCCGTGATGCCGCCGACGAGATAGTAGTCGCTGCCGCGGATTTCGCCGGCGAAGATTTTGCGATAGTCGCCGGCGCCTTCGCCGTCTTCATTGTTGCCGGAGGACTGACCGTCGCCGATCAGCTTGTTGTTGGTGTATTTGAGTTCGAGTTCGGTGATCGCTGTGTCGTAGCGTTCAACCATCGGCACACCGGCCTTGCCGAGTGCGGACATGGCCATCAGCGATGCGCCCTGTGTGATCTTGCGGCCCGAACCGTCGGCTTCTTCTTTGCCCGTGTAGTCGCGGATGTTGCCAACCGCGATGCGCATTGTCTGGGCATTGGCGTTGACATGCGAAGCGACGCAGCGAAGCGCGCTGGAATAGGGTGTTTCGTTGTTGATGACGGGGGCGTTGCCCATTGGCGATGCGTAGCGGCCATCTGATCCGGCGCTTGTGCTCATGCAGCCCGTCAAAGCGAATGCCACAGAAAGGGCACCGAGCGTTTTTGCCGGAAGTGCCTTATGAGCCAAAATCGTCTTTGCAATGTTAAACACGGGCCGTCTCCTGGTTGCCATTTATCGTCTGGTGGCTCCGGCGATCATTTTGATCTGTCTCAGGGCCGTGACGATGTAGTCAGGACGAAGATTGCAACCCGTGTGCCAGTGTTTAAGTACCGTTAACCTTTGACCGGAATGGCGGACTTCTGCGGACTTTTGACGTCCTTGTGCCTCACTGTGCCAATTCCGGGCCAGTTCCGGCACACGGGATACTCCTGATTCCCTGTGCCGGATCGGAACAATGGGGTTATTCCGGCTGGAACTGTCCGTTCGGGAGACAATTCCGGGATACCTTGCGGCCAAGTCCGACGCAGGCGACACTCGCGCTCTGCATTTACCCTCACAAAAATGGGATAAACCCTTGGCTACCCTTGAATTCTTCTTTGATTGCTCGAGCCCCTGGACCTATCTCGCCTTTGCCCGCGTCGAAGCAGTGGCGGCGCGGACAGGCGCGACGATAGTTTGGCGGCCGATTTTGGTCGGCGGCATCTTCAATTCGGTCAATGACACGGTTTATGAGGCGCGTGCCAACCCGCATCCGGTCAAAGGCCGTTATTACATCAAGGATCTGCGCGATTGGGCGAAGTTCTGCGGCATCGAAATCGGCCAGCCGCCGGTTTTTCCGGTGAATTCGGTTAACGCTATGCGCGCGGCCATTGTCGCGGGCGCCGAAGGTAAGCTGCCCGTTTTTGCCTGGGCCACGTTCCGCACCTATTGGGGCGAGTTGAAAGACATCAGCCAGCCTGACGTGCTGGCCGGTATTTGTGCCGAAGTTGGTCTCGATTGGGCGCATATTTCCAAACGCATCAAGGATGATGACATCAAGGCGCAGCTCCGCGCCAATACAGATGAAGTGATCGCCCGAGGTGGCTTCGGCTCGCCGACGATGTTCGTCAATAAGACCGACATGTATTTTGGCAATGATCGCCTGCCGCTTGTGGAGGCGGCGCTGTCTCATGGTTAATTCAGAAGTGCCCGAGTTATCGGCCAAGCAACCGCCTGCGTTCAATGCGCCTTTCGTGGTAATTTTTCTGATCGGTGCGTTGATTGCCGGCTTTGTTGCCTTTGATTGGGCGAGCATGGCGCAGCAGGAACAGTTGTTTCTCTACTTCTCGCTGGTGCCCGCCCGCTTCATTGAGCCCGTTGGTCTGCCTGCGATGTTCTTTCCCGGCGGCGTTGCGGGCGACCTGATGACGCTTATTACCTATACATTCATGCACGGCAGTTGGACGCATGTGATCCTGAACTCTCTCTGGCTGCTTGCCTTCGGTAGTCCCATTGCGAAGCGCATCGGTAGTTTGCGCTTTGTCCTGTTCTATTTTTTCTGCGGCATCGTCGGCGGCTTACTGCACGTGGCGCTCAACGGCGGCTCGATGGTGCCGGTGATCGGTGCGTCGGGCGCGATCTCCGGTTTGATGGGGGGCGCGGCACGGTTTGTATTTCTTGCGGGCGGGCCGCTCGGCGGGCTCACAGGGCAGGCAGGGCCAAGTTCTGCGCCGCGCGCGCAGGCGGGTATCGTCCAGGCGCTTAGTGACCGCCGTGTGCAGATCTTTGTTGCTGTCTGGATCGGCTGCAACTTCATTTTCGGCATAGCGGGCGTTACGCCCGATAGTGCAACCGCCAATATCGCATGGGTTGCGCATCTGGGCGGATTTCTCGCCGGCTTGTTCTTCTTTGGCTTTTTTGACCCTTACCGGTCATCGCAATCGGGTGGACCGGGCAATGTCGGTTACGGCGAGTGGAGCGGACGAGATAAGGTTTGATATCGAGGTATTGAATTTGCTTTGGTCATCTCCACATGAAAGTTGTGAAAATGGCAAATCAACGGGAGAAGTACCCTGAGGAGAGGGGCGAGCCCGGCGACCGCGAAAAGCGAATGCGCTGGCTCGACCGCATTTCCGATGCGTTTACATTTCTCTGGGTTGCTATCGCGGTTTTTTTTGGGATGTGGTGACAATTTCTGGAAGAGGACAGTTGAGATGAGCGACACGTCATCTGGGTCAGTTGAGCCGGAAATCGAAGTGAGCAAAAGCGAGCCGCTGTGGTTGCGTTTCGTCTATATGATCGGTTTCGGCATTCTCGCGCATATCGCTTTTTCGTTGGCGCTGTTTCTCGGTGTTGTGCAAATCGTGCTGATGCTGTCGCGCAAGGAACTGAACGAGGAATTGCTCGGCTTCAGCCGCAACCTCATCGCCTTTGTCGGTGAATGTCTCAGCTACATCGTCTTCGCGCGCGATGAGAAACCCTTTCCGCTGGCGAAGTTCCCGAACGTCGCGGATTAATTGCGGTTGTAATAGGCGTCGAATTTGGCGTGACCCTTCGGCGTCATAAAGCCGTAGATGACGGCGCGCGTGGCCACGAAGAAACGCGACTGCGCGGCGTCGGCGCTGGCGTGAAAACCCGCAAGCTCCAGACTGCATAACCCGTGAACGACAGCCCAGAATGAATCGGCGATCATGATCGGCTCGATGTCATTGCGGAAACTGCCTTCGGCGACGCATGCCTCCACCGCATCAAAAAGGTATTTGTAAGACGCGTGACCGGAAATGCCGCGCGCGGGCAGAACCGTGCCGCCCTCTTCAGCATGTCGCGCCGCTTCGCTCACCGGCATCGTGGCGCTGATCATCAGCGCGTAATAGGACGGGTTTTCGAGCGCGAATGTGTGATAGGCGCGGCCGAGGTCGGCGAGCCAGAGCAGCGGCTCTGCGTTGCGCGGCACAGCCCGCTGGGCGTCACCCAATCTGTCGAAGGCCTCGTCAAAGAGCGCCGTAATCAGTCCTTCTTTGGCTCCGAAGGCCGTATAGACCGCCATGGTCGATGTGCCGACTTTGGCCGCGAGCTTGCGCAATGAAATGGCGTCCGGCCCGCCGCGCAGCAGCATTTCGCTGGCGGCATCCAGAAGGGCGGCGCGCTGCGCATTGCGGCGCAATTCGGCGCGGCTGTTCAAATTTGTATCGTCGATGCTCATGGCACTCATTTTACACCTTTTGCGCCGGGGAGGGCTTGTCTTGCCGTCGCAGGCTATCTATAACAGTGTTATAGTTCCATGTTGATGGTCAGGAGCCCCCTCATGTCAAAGCCCTTTCCCCAAGACTCCATGTTGCAGGAAAATTTCGCGCCCGTGATGGCCGAATGTGTTGCGCCCGACCTTGTGGTCGTTGAAGGCGAGATTCCCAAAGACCTCGCGGGCACACTTTATCGCAACGGGCCGAACCCGATGTTTCCGCCGCTCGCCAACAAGCATCACTGGTTTCTCGGTGAAGGCATGATCCACGCCCTGCAGGTCGAAGACGGTCGTGTCTCCTATCGCAACCGTTGGGTGCAGACTGAGCAATATAATGCGCAGCGCAAAGCGGGTCGGCGGTTGATCGATACGGCCTTTGGTGGTCAGGGACTGCCGGAAGCTGAAGGCGTTAAGCGCAATGTCGCGAACACCAACATTGTTTTTCACGGCGGCAAGTTGCTGGCGCTTGACGAAGGCAACCAGCCTGTTGCGCTCGATGCCAACACGCTCGACACGAAAGGCTCATGGGATTTCGGAGGCAAATATCAGGGACCGATGACAGCGCATCCGAAGTTCGACCCGAAGACGGGCGAGATGATGTTCTTCGGCTATATGGCGGCAGGTCCCGGCTCACCGGACATCTCCTACACCGTCGTCAACGCGGCGGGTGAAGTGACACGTGCCGACATGTTCAAGGCACCTTATGCCAGCATGGTGCATGACTTTATCACCACCGATGAGCATGTGATCTTTCCGATCTTTCCGGCGACCATCGACGTCGAGCGCATCATGAAGGGCGGGCCGACGATTGCGTGGGATCCGGATGCGGGCAGCCGCATCGGCATCATGGCGCGCGATGCAGGTGTTGGGACTATCCGTTGGTTCACAGGCGATCCCTGTTACGTCTATCACCCGATGAATGCCTATACTTCGCACGAAGGTGGGCGCACGCGCATTATCGCGGATGTGATGAAATATAATCGCGTGCCGCTGTTCCCCAATACCGACGGCACCAAGGCGAGCAGCAATCTTGCCGATGAAACATCAATGCTGGTGCGCTGGACCTTTGATCTCGACAGCAATACGGACACCTATACCGAAGAAGCGCTCAATGACCTCGGCGGAGATTTTCCGCGTCTTGATGAGCGATACACCGGCCTCGACTATCGCCACGGTTATTATGCAGCCCTTACCGGCGAACCGGCGCGTGGCAAGCCGTTCGACACGCTGGTCCATGCCGACATGAAAACCGGTAAGCGCACGGAATATCGCCCCGGCCCCGGTAAGTTTGTTATGGAGCCGGTGTTTGTTCCGCGCAAGGAGAGTGCGATTGAGGGTGATGGTTGGCTCGTGTCGCTGCTCTATGATCAGTCGCGTAATCTCAGCGACTTCATTGTGATGGACACGGATGATATATCTAAAGGTCCGGTAGCACGCGCTGAGCTGCCGACGCGTGTGCCATTTGGTTTCCACGGAAACTGGCGGAACGCCGGTTAGAACATAGGTTCTTCGTAAACCGGTTCTCCATCGATGCGGATACCTTTGATGGCTGCTTCGCCGCTTGTCGACAAAGCCACATCCACCGAAAGCGCGCGCTTGTTGCGTTCCTCTTCAAGCGCGCGGCCTTCGCCTTCCGGCACGTAATAGCGTTCGATGCCGTAATTGATGTTGGCGACATTGCGCGTTTCGTCGAGATAGTCGATGCGACCGCGGATGATCTTGTTGCCGAGCGCAGGCACGACGGTCGCGTGGAATGCGGCCACAGCGCGCCATGTGTCTTGGGTGGGTGTCAGTTCTACATAGACGGTGTCGCCGTTCTGCCACTTCATGTCGCCGTTGATTTCAGTGAAGGACAGGCTGCTGATAGCGTAGCTCAGGATCACATAGTCGCCGCGAAACAAGTCGCGCGGATCTACAGGTTCGCTTTGTAGCGTTACCACATCAGGCGAGCGCAGGATCATGACGCGGCCTGCGACCATCCAGATGAGGATCAATGTCTGGATGATGACCAGCACAAGCACGGTTGAACCAAAGCGGCCAAAGCGGGTGAGGAGCGCGTTCACTTCGGCTCTCCTTCATTGACGGAGGCGACAAGGCGGCGGCGGATGCGCGGCAGGATAAGGCTGCCCGCGATGAGGATGATGCCGCCGAGGGCGAAGAAGGTCGCCGTGTCGAGCAAGGTGCCGAGCGTCTGAAAATAGAGATAGAGACATTCGCCGGTGAAGGCGATGAGACCGGCATTGAGCGCGATGCGGTGGTGCCGGTTAGTGCCATAGGCGACAAGCCAGATGGTGAGCGCCATGAACAGGGCCGCATAAATGAGCATTGTCGCGTTGCCGTGTTCGGCTATGAGCGGATAGAGCACGACGCCGAGACCGGCGGCCACCAGACCCACGTAGTCACGTAGCGAAAGTCTCGCCGCCGACACTTCTGCAAAGGCGAGCGCACCGACGCCTGCCATGCCGATGAGCGCGAGCGCAGTCCATTTGAAACCCGCATGGCTGTCGCCTGTATGGACTTGTAATGTCCAGATGAGGCCGAAGGTGATGATCATGCCATAGGTTTCAAGGATGCTGCCAAAGCGCAGTGACGAGGCCGAAATGCGAAGCCCCGCAATCCACAAGAGCAGGGAAGCGAGCGCATAGAGTGCCGTGAGGTCGCCTTGGCCGCAGCCGATGAGGTCGATCAGACGGTCGGCACTTGCGACAAGCCAGATGCAGAGAGTGATAAGCGACAGATGCAGCCCCGCGCGCCAGCTCAACTGCACAGTGAGCCACGTCGCCGCCACCCAAGGCAGAAGAAAAGCCCAGTGCACGGCGCTTTCGTTTTGCACCGCCCATGTGGACCAGAGCGTGGTGAGAAGAAATGAAATTGCGAGAGCGGAACGCGAGGGCAGACCCCATGCGGCTGCGAGTGCAACAAGACTCCAGAGCAGCAGCCATGTCGGAGTGCCCGCATCTACATGATAGATCTGCGCGATCAGCATGATATTCGCGCCGAAGAGGGCGAGCCCCGCGATAACGCCTGCCTCGGCATAAGCGGAGTGTCCGCGCCGTTCGGCGAAGAAGGCCGCGCCCCACGCAGTCCACAAGGACCCGAAGAGCATCAGCAGGCGGATGGACTTTGGCATCTCCGCCCAGTTGGCAGCGACGAAACTCATGGCGGCAAAACCGAAGAGGACGGCGCCCATGATCGCTAGCACCTGTGGGACGTGTCGCGCGCCGGCGCCGGTGTCCATTTCGCTCAGGATGTTTTGGGCGTGGGCAGGCGTTACCCAGCCGCGTTCGATCCAGCGCTCGAGATCGCGTTTCAGTCGTTCAAGATAGATGCGTTGCCACATGAAGCCGCCGAATCGCTGGAGAACGGGTCAAAGGATGATAGCGCGGCGCAGGCGTTCCGCGGAAATTCATGGTTTACGTAGCGTCTCCCTTGCGCCCTGCGTCGCAATGTCGCAACATGGGGCTCAAGGTGGGCCGGTCACAACACCATAGGGCCAGAGACGGGGCCCGGGGGCGCACCAACTCGGGAGAGATGCCATGAATGTTGCCACGATCCTCAAAGCCAAGGGTTCGGAAGTCGAAACTGTCGGCCCGGATATGACGCTGGCCGAAGCCGCGCGCCTTCTGACCGTCAAACGTATCGGCGCTGTGCTGGTCATGGAAGGTATGCATCTGCTCGGCATTCTGTCTGAACGCGACCTCGTGAAAACCATTGGCGTGTCCGGCGCTGATGCGCTCGACCGTCGTGTGCGCGAAATCATGACTTCGCGGATCGTTACGTGCGGTCTCAACGACAGTGTGGACGAACTGATGGACATGATGACCGAAGGTCGGTTCCGTCATTTGCCGGTCGTCGAGAATGACCGGCTTGTCGGGATTATTTCCATCGGCGACGTCGTGAAGCACCGTATCGCTGAAACCGTCATGGAAACGGAAGCTCTGCGGCTCTATATCGCCAATAGCTGACGGTATAAGGTTCAGGTCAACAGGCCCATTGTCTCGCGGATTTTCGGGAGTGCCTCTTCGGCGGCTTCTTCGCCGCGTTTGATCAATTCATCGGCGCGGTCGAATTCCAGCAGTGTCAGATGACCGATCTTCGGCGCGATGACAATGTCGGGCGGGTCGCTCGCCAGACGTGCGCGGGCGAGGCGGTCCTGCACAATATTCAACGATGCCAATAGCACGCTCGCAAAACCCGGACCACGGTCTGCGCCGCCAATAGCGCGTTTGACAATTTCGCGTTCTGGTGTGCGTTTCGTACCGCGGATTTTGTTCAGCGTGCTTTTGATACCGTCCATGATGGCGGAGTTTTCGTCCGACAGGATTTCGTTGTTGTTTGCGCTCTGGCCGATCAGGGCGGCGATTTCCTCTTCCATTTCCGGTTCGACGCGCGAAGCGGGCGCGCCGGGCACATAGAATGGGTTCGCACCTTCTGTGAAGTTGCGTCGTGTCGCCGGATCAAAAGGATCGGTGTTGAGATTGACCGCGATGACGAGCCTTGCGCCAAGCGCGCGGGCGACCGACACGGGCACGGGGTTGACCACCGCACCGTCGATCAGCCAGCGGCTGTCGATGGCGACAGGTGCAAAGACGCCAGGCAGGGCGTAGGAAGCGCGCAACGCCTGCACGAGACTGCCATCACGCATCCAGACTTCATGACCTGTTGAAAGTTCCGTGGCAACGGCCACAAAGGTGCGTTCCATGTTCTCGATCTGAAGGCTGCCGAGATATTTGTAGAGAATTCCTTCGAGCTTTGAATCGCCGATGAGGCCGGAAGCACGAAAGCGGAAATCGACAAGGCCGAGGAGGCGCCGACGCGTCAGGCTGCGGGCGAATTCTTCCAGAGGTTCGAGCTTGCCCGCCACATGGCAGCCGCCGACGAGTGCGCCGATGGAGGTGCCCGTGACGATGTCCGGCACGACCCCTGCATCCTGCAATACGCGCAACACGCCGATATGTGCCCAGCCGCGTGCCACGCCTGCACCAAGCGCAATGCCGATCTGGGTTCGGGGCCGTTGATACTGTTTGGTCATCGGGCAACTCAACTTACGCAGGATACTGTGGCGCTCAATCTATTGTGGCGCAAAGGCGAAAATATGTCGGTCTGTTGGCGGGATTATTTGTGTTTGTGGTCCGAGAGCTTCGTTGCGTCGATCTGAAGCGTCAGCGCCTTGTCCGACGCGCCCATCGGGACCGAGCGGAAGAAGCAGGAACGGTAGCCGACATGGCAGGCGCCGCCATCGCCGCCGACGCTCACTTTCAGCACCAGCACGTCCTGATCGCAGTCCACGCGAATATTGCGCACGGTCTGTGTCTGACCGCTGGTGTCACCCTTGCGCCAGAAGCTTCCGCGCGAGCGGCTCCAGTACCACGCTTCGCCGGTTTCGATGGTGCGGGCCAGCGCCTCGGCGTTCATCCAGGCAAACATCAGCACTTCATTGCTGGTGGCATCCTGTGTGACGACGGGAATGAGACCGTCGGCATCGAATTTCGGCATGAAACTCGCGCCGCCTTCGATCTCGGTCATGCTGCCGCGCGGGGCAAAAGGGGTGGAGGTCATAGGTGTTCTCTGGGTTCTTCGGGATATCAATAATGGATCGGTCGGGGCACAAAAACAAATGGCCCGCGTGAAGCGAGCCATCTGCAACATTCATTTGAGGCCGCTTAGCCGCGGATCATCTGCATGAAGCGGGCTTCCATGCGCGGGTCATCGCGGAAGACGCCGGTGAATTGCGTGGTGATGGTGGCCACATCCGGTTTTTTGATACCGCGCGTTGTCATGCACTGATGCTTGGCATCGATCAGGATGGCGACACCGGCGGGCGCGAGGGCGGCTGTGATTGTATCAGCGATCTGGGCGGTCATGGTTTCCTGTGTCTGCAGGCGCTTGGCGAAAATATCCACGACGCGGGCAAGCTTGGAAATGCCTACCACCTTGTTGGTCGGCACATAGGCGATATGTGCCTTGCCCAGAATGGCGACCATGTGGTGTTCGCAATGCGATTCAAGGCTGATATCGCGCAGCATCACCATGTCCTGATAGCCGGACACTTCTTCGAAAGTGCGTGACAGTTCTTTGTAAGGGTCTTCGTTGTAACCCTCAAAAAATTCTTCATAGGCGCGCGTGACGCGGCCGGGCGTGTCGATCAGACCTTCGCGGTTCGGGTTGTCACCGGCCCAAGCAATCAGCGTGCGCACAGCGGCTTCCGCTTCTTCGCGGCTCGGTTTCTTCACATCCGGCAAATCTGATACTTTCGAACGGGCGGTGAGCCCATCAACTGCAACATTCATGTCTATACAACCCATCTCGTTTGGGGTTTCCTCAAAGGCCACATCGGTGCGGCCATCGGGTCAAGTCACGGTCTCGCCGACCTTTTGCCCATCAAGTACGGGCCTTATATGCCACGCGAAAGCGGGCATGGCATCGTCTCAAGCGTGCATATAGCCTTGCAGAAAGGGGCTATCAAGCGGGGTGCGACACTTAAATCCCGCAATATGCCTCCCGAAAGGCCCCACGTTTCCTCGATTTTAAGCCTTGCCGAGCGACATTAAGCCTATTAACAAATGCCAACGGCCTCATCTTCCGGTCGCGCTTGAGGACTATCCGATGACCTGTCGAACCTGCGGACCCACGATCACAACCGCCTAGAGCGCCCCTCCGGCAGGGGAACTTGCGCGCTTTCCCCATGCTGTTTTGAGAGACCGCTTCGACATGACCGCTCAGCTTTCGCTCTACAACACACTGACCCGCTCCAAAGACATTTTCGTGCCGCAGGATCCTGCGCGTGTGACCATGTATGTCTGCGGCCCGACGGTCTACAACTTCGCTCATATCGGCAATGCGAGGCCCGCCGTCGTTTTCGACGTGCTCGCCCGTGTGCTGCGTCGGCTTTATCCCAACGTCATCTACGCGCGAAACATCACCGACATCGAAGACAAGATCATCGCGGCGGCGAAAGAACAGGGCGTGCCGATTTCGGTGGTGACCGAGAAATATGCCGATATTTACCGCAAGGACATGGGCACGCTGGGCGTGTTGCTGCCGGACATCGAGCCGAAAGCAACAGACGCGATCCCCGACATGATCTCGATGATGGAACGTCTCATCGCGTCGGGTCATGCTTATGAGGCGGAAGGCCATGTGCTGTTTCACGTGGCGTCCTACAAGGATTACGGCTCTCTCTCGCGCCGTGACCTTGACGACATGATTGCCGGTGCCCGTGTCGAAGTTGCACCCTACAAAAAAGACGCGACCGACTTCGTGCTGTGGAAGCCTTCGAGCGATGAGCAACCCGGTTGGGACAGTCCCTGGGGTCGCGGTCGTCCGGGCTGGCACATCGAATGCTCCGCCATGATCGAGAAACATTTGGGCGAGACCATCGACATTCATGCCGGCGGCATCGATCTCCAATTTCCGCATCACGAAAATGAAATCGCGCAATCCACATGCGCGCATGGCGGCAAGCTCTTTTCGCGCTTCTGGCTGCACAATGGCTTTGTGAACATCGACAAAGAGAAGATGTCGAAATCCATCGGCAATGTATTGCTGGTGCATGATCTCATCGAACAGGCACCGGGCGAGGCGATCCGTCTGGCGCTTCTGAATGGTCATTACCGTCAGCCGCTCGACTGGACGGGCGAGGGGCTTGAGCAGGCCAAACGCATGCTCGACCGGCTCTATGGCGCGCTGCGCGGGATGGGTGATGTTGAGGTGGCAACGAGTGACACCGTGCCGGAGGAGTTTCTGGCGGCGCTGCTCGATGACCTGAATACGCCTAAGGCTTTGGCCGTTTTGTTTGATTTGGCTAAACAGGCCAATGTGGCAACTGACCCCAAGATGAAGGCCGACCTAAAGGCGGCTCTCGTCGCGTCGGGTGCCCTGATCGGCCTTCTGGAACAGGACCCTGAAGTCTGGTTTGCAGGTGGCGGTGTCGCTCCCCATATAGATGCAAGCGAGATTGAAGGTCTGATTGCTGCGCGGGCTGCTGCGCGCAAAAACAAGGACTTCAAGGAGAGCGACCGTATCCGCGACGAACTAAGCGGTCGTGGTATTCAGATTGAAGATGGCCCGCAAGGCACCACTTGGCGGGTTGGGTAGCCGGACAAAATGCTGAACGAGATTTACAATACGCGCATTCTGAAGCTTGCAGCCGATATCCCGCTGACAGACCGGCTTGATGCGCCGGATGCCACGGTCACGGCAGTCTCGAAACTTTGCGGCTCCAAGGTCACTGTTGATGTGAAAATGGACGGCGACAAGGTTGTGGCTTACGGCGCGGACATCAAAGCCTGTGCGCTCGGTCAGGCGTCGTCCTCCATCATGGCGCATCATGTGATCGGGGCGAGTGCTGAGGAGCTGCACGAGGTTGGCAAAGCCATGCGTGCCATGCTGAAAGAAGGGGCTGAGCCGCCGCGTGGTTTTATGGATGGCAAATGGCTCGACCTTGAAGTGCTGGAACCCGTCCGCGATTTCAAAGCGCGCCATGCGTCCACGCTGCTGGTGTTCGACGCCGTGGAAGAAGCGGTGGAAGAAGCAATAGCCAAACAAAAGAGCGCCGTCGGTCAGTGACCTTTGGCAGCGGTCGTTATGGCACGTTCGGTGTCTGCGATCAGTTCATCCACCAGTTCATTGACGCTGATCTGATGTATGCGCGCCGGCAATATGCCTTGCTCGGCCAGCATCACCGCGCCATGAAGTGACGTCCAGAACCGCAACGCGATGCGCCTGCGCGTCATGTCGTCGAGTGCGGTGTCGATCGTTTCGAGCACCAGATCAAATCCCGCATCTGCCGCGCGATAGAGATCGCTGTTCGTGTCGGCATGTCGCAACAGGCGCGACATATAGAGCAGACGATAGATGCCGAATTCATTGAGCCCGAAATTCAGATAGGCATGTGCCAGTTGCGCGAGCTTTGAGCGCGTGGATTTTCGTTTCAGTTTCCGCCGAAAGTTAGCGCTCGTTGTCTGAAAGGCTTTGGTTGCCACCGCCGTCAGCAAGGCCTCGCGGTCGGCAAAGTGCCGGTAGGGGGCGGCCTGCGATACCCCTAGGGTCTTTGCCAGAGCGTTGAAGTTCACAGCTTCCGGCCCTTCCGTTTCAACCAGTTTCAGCGCGGCGTCGATGAGAGCGTCGCGCAGATCACCGTGGTGATAGGTGCGGGGGGCTTTGATGGCGGATTTCGCTGGCATGTAATAGTCTACAACATTCTGCTTGACGTTGGGAAAGCTAGTGTGAAATGTAATGATATATAACATTCACTGCGACGCCAAGCGCTTTGGTTATTCTTGAGCTACGGCTGGCAAACGCGGCTGACATGGGAGAGGCAATCATGAGCCGCATTTTCGGTGCTGTGACGCAGAACGGTTATGTCGTGCGCGATATTCATGCAGCGATGGATCATTGGGTCAATGTGATGGGCGTCGGGCCTTGGTATTACGTTGATCGCGTGAAGACGGATTACTTCCGGCATCGCGGTGTGGCATCGCCCGTTGAGATGAGCATTGCTCTGGCCAATTCCGGTGACCTGCAAATCGAACTCATTCAGCAGCGCAATGACGCGCCTTCCTTGTACAAAGAATTTCTCGACGCGGGCCATGAAGGCTTGCAGCACATGGCCTACTGGTCGAAAGATTATCAGTCTGTCTATGACCGCGCTCTGTCGCTTGGCTACAAAGTGGGCCATGAAGGCCAGATAGGCGGTGAGCAGGGGCGCTTTTGCTATTTCGACACCCAAGCGCATCCGGGCACCGTGGTCGAGCTGTCCGATATCAGTGGTGCGAAGGGACAGTTCTTTGAACACATCCGGCAAGCTGCTCTCAATTGGGATGGCAGTAACCCCATCCGTCCTGTGAAGTAATCACAACGATATTTTGCACTCAGAAAAGACCCGAACGATTGGAATGGATATGACGGACCTTGCCGAACGCCGCCTTCAGACCGTGCGCGATCATATGGCGCTTGAATGTGTCAATGATTGGGATGCGGTCATCGCGACCTTTGAACATCCGCGCTACGAAATGTATGGCAATGGCGCGGTGTTTGACGGCGAGGTTGCCGTGCGGGGCTATTTTGCAGCCTCGCGCACGCCCTTTCCCGATCAGAGCAATGAGATCATAGCGCTCGCGCATATCGACAATACGGTGCTTGTCGAGTTTTGGCTCATGGGGACACATCTCGGACCGCTGAAACTGCCGCAAGGCGTGGTCGAGCCCACGGGCAAGAGCTTTCGTATCCGCATGGCGGCGACATTCGAGTTTCCTGATGGTAGCGACAAGATCATTTGCGAGCGGCCCTATTTCGATCAGGGTGCCGTGATCCGCGCCCTTGGATTGGCATAGACCGACACTGCCATGATAGATTGCCGGGTCGGTCGCGCCTTAATGGTTGGGTGCGGAAAACCCGGATTGTGTGATGAAAGAAAACCTCAAGGACACGGTTCTTGAAGTGGGCGGCGTCAAGGCAAAGGCGCTGGGTGCTGCCGCGCAAATTCTTGCCACGCGCGGCGCGGAGGCTTTGAGCCTGCGCGCCATTGCCGAGAGTGCGGGCATCGGGCTTGCCTCGATCTATCATTATTTTGCCAACAAGGACGAGTTGCTCGTCAGCCTGGCCGTCAACGGCTTTGCTGAATTGAGCGCCGAGATCATGCGCTATCAGGTGATGCCCGAACACGCGCCAGCCATGCGGGCGAGCGCGCGGGCCTTTTTCGCTTTTGCACAGAAGCATCCTGCGTTGTTTTCGTTGATGTTCAGCGAACGTCTGATGGCCGGTCACGAAGTCTTGCGTGAGGCCGAAAAGAGAACCCTGATGACTTATCAGGCTGCGGTCGAGACGGACGACCGCATTCCTGTCCAGCATCGTACCAATGCGGCCTTTGCGCTCTGGGCATTGGGGCGGGGCATGGCGGCGATCCTTTCGTCCTACCCCCATGGTCAGCAGCCGCCGGAATTGATCGCGAGCCTCTTTGCGGGCGCGACCTATCTCATAAACCATCCGGATTGAGCCTCTCGCCCCCTTGTCGAACAGTGTTCGAAAGCGTCTGATCCCTGCAAATCACGCAATGTAGATATTCGGGAGATGACGATGGGATTTGTGACCGCCGACAAGAGCCACTACCGTGACGCCGCCTATGCCGCGCCGCTGGAAACGCTCGATCCCGCCCAGCCTGAGCTATTTGCGGCCAATGCCATGTGGTCGATTTTCGAGCGCCTGCGCCGCGAAGATCCGGTTCATTTCACACCGGGTGGCGAGTTCGGTCCCTATTGGTCGATCACCAAATACAACGACATCATGGCGGTCGACACCAATCATCAGGTGTTCTCGTCCGATTTTGCGCTGGGTGGCATCACCATCGGCGGCGGTATGCAGAATGTCGATCCACTGCCCATGTTCATCGCCATGGACCCGCCCAAGCATGACGTTCAGCGCAAGGCCGTGAGCCCCGCCGTTGCGCCTTCCGCACTTGCCACGATGGCCCCCGAAATCCGCGAACGTGCGGCGAAGATTCTCGATGATCTGCCGATTGGTGTTGAGTTCGACTGGGTCGATCTCGTGTCGAAAGAACTCACCGCCATGACACTTGCGACGCTGTTTGACGCGCCGCAGGAAGACCGTCGCAAGATCACGCATTGGTCGGACGTCGTCACGGCCGCGCCCATGCCCGGTGCGATTGTCGAGACGATGGAAGAAAAGATGACCGTGCTAGGCGAGTATGCCGAATATTTCACGAAGCTTTGGAACAATAAGGTCAATGCCGAACCGCATGGCGATCTGATTTCCATGCTCGCGCATCATCCGGCCACACGGCACATGGAACCGCGCGAATATTTCGGCAATGTCGTGCTGCTCACTGTCGGCGGCAATGACACGACGCGCAACACGATCTCGGGCTCGATCTTTGCGCTCAACCAGAACCCCGACCAATATGCCAAGCTCCGCGCTGATCATTCGTTGATCCCGTCCATGGTGTCCGAAACGATCCGCTGGCAGACGCCGCTCGCGCATATGCGCCGCACGGCATTGTCCGACATCGAGTTTCAGGGCAAGCAGATCAAGAAGGGCGACAAAGTTGTCATGTGGTACGTCTCGGGCAACCGCGACGAGGAAGTCATTGACCGCGCGAACGATTACATCATCGACCGCGAACGCTCGCGCCAGCACATTTCCTTCGGTTTCGGCATCCACCGTTGCGTGGGCAATCGTCTGGCCGAATTGCAGCTTCAGATCATCTGGGAAGAAATCCTCAAGCGCTTCCCCGAAATCATCGTGACGAAAGAGCCAAAATACACACGCTCCACCTTCGTCAAAGGCTATGAATCGATGATGGTCATCATCCCGAAGCGTAACTAAAACGCCACTGATCCGGCCGTTTCACTCTTTTGCATAGGCGGAAGGGCATGGACGCTCATGCCCTGAGCTACTATATTTTAACCAAATCAGGGTGAATTAGCCTGATTGCTGTTTGCGCAAAGAGATGAAGTCGAATGTCCGCCATGTTTATGCGTGACCAAATCTTGAGGAGTGGGACGCCTGCTGCGCCCGTGACCCTCACTAGCACCGGCTCAGCCTGATCGGTTGAGCCGCCAGATGCGCTCTGCGTATCGCCCCGATTTCCCCTATAGTATGACCCGAAATGCGCTGGGCTTCCGCCCGGGCGCGCGTTTAGGTTTCGTAATGCGCTATGATCCCCTATCGCTTGGTATGCGCGGGTTGATCCAGATCTATCGCTGGTTCATTTCGCCGTTGATCGGGCCGGCCTGCCGGCACGGACCAAGCTGTTCGGAATATGCCATCGAAGCCATCGAACGGCATGGTTCATGGCGCGGCGGCTGGTTGGCCTTGTCGCGCCTGTCCCGCTGCCATCCATGGGGCAGTCACGGGTTTGATCCCGTGCCGGCGACAATCGCGCCGAACCCATGGTACGCGCCCTGGCGATATGGCCGCTGGAAACTGGTTCCGGTTCCGGGTCAGGAAAATTTGAGAGAGACGAAATGATAAAGCTGACACTACCCGATGGTTCGATCCGCGAAGCCGAAGCGCCGCTCGACGGGCTGGCCTTTGCCGAGAGCATCGCCAAATCGCTGGCCAAGAAAGCCATCGCCATCAAAATCAACGGCGAGGTGAAAGACCTTGCCACTGTCATCGACCGCGATGTAGCAGTCGAAGTCATCACTGTGACGACGCCCGACGGGCTCGAACTGCTGCGCCACGACGCAGCGCATGTCATGGCCGAGGCCGTGCAGGAATTGTTTCCGGGCACACAGGTCACCATCGGCCCCGCTATCGAAAACGGCTTCTTCTATGACTTCGCGCGCAAGGAACCTTTCCGCCCCGAAGACCTCGAAAAAATCGAGGAGCGGATGCGCCAGATCGTGGATCGCAACGAAGTCATCACGCGCGAACTCTGGACGCGTGACGATGCCGTCGCTTACTTCAAGAGCATCGGCGAATTTTATAAAGCTGAAATCATCGAAGGCATTCCTTCAGCCGAAGATGTGTCGGTCTATAAGCAGGGCAATTGGCTCGACCTTTGCCGTGGCCCGCATCTGCCGTCCACGGGCAAGCTCGGCAAATCCTTCAAGCTGACGAAACTTGCCGGTGCCTATTGGCGTGGCGACAGCCGCAACGAAATGCTCCAGCGCATTTACGGCACAGTCTGGGCGACGGACGCGGAGCTAAAGGCTTACCTCACGATGATCGAGGAAGCCGAAAAGCGCGACCATCGCAAGATCGGCCGTGAGATGGACCTCTATCATTTTCAGGAAGAGTCGCAGGGCTCCGTGTTTTGGCATCCCAAGGGCTATGTCATCTTCAATCAGCTTGAGGCTTACATCCGCCGCCGTCTCAATGCGTCAGACTACGTTGAGGTGAAGACGCCGCAGCTCATGGCTTCGAAGTTCTGGGAACAATCGGGCCATTGGGGCAAGTATCGCGAGAATATGTTTGTCGTGCCGGACGAAATTCCGAATACGGAAGATGAAGGCCCGGTGCTGACAGGCAAGGGCGATCTTATGGCTCTAAAGCCCATGAACTGCCCCGCGCATGTGCAGATTTTCAATCAGGGCATCAAGTCTTATCGTGATTTGCCGATCCGCATGGCCGAGTTTGGTTGCTGCCATCGCAACGAGGCGCATGGCGCGCTTCACGGTTTGATGCGCGTGCGCCAGATGACGCAGGACGACGCGCATATTTTTTGCACCGAGGAACAGATCCAGTCGGAGACGGAGCATTTCGTCAATCTGCTCTATGCGGTCTATCAGGACATGGGCTTTGCCGATGTCGTCATCAAACTCGCGACACGGCCTGAGAAATTCGGCGGCACGATCGAGCGTTGGGACGCAGCGGAAAAAGCACTGGGCGACGCGCTGCGCGCCACGGGGCATGATTTCATCATCGCGGAAGGCGAGGGCGCTTTCTACGCACCCAAACTCGAATTCCATCTGAAGGATGCCATCGGCCGTTCATGGCAGGTCGGCACGTTGCAGCTCGACTATGTGTTGCCCGAACGTCTTGGGGCGACTTATGTGGCCGAAGACGGATCGCGCAAAAATGCCGTCATGCTTCATCGCGCCATCCTTGGAACGCTTGAGCGTTTCATCGGCATCATGATCGAAAGCTGCGCGGGCAAATTGCCCATGTGGCTCGCACCTGTGCAGGTTGTGGTGGCGACCATCACATCGGATGCAGATGATTATGCGGCTGAAGCGGTGGCGCTTTTGCGCGCGGCAGGTCTGCGTGTCGAACTCGATGTCCGCAACGAGAAGATCAACTACAAGGTGCGCGAGCACTCGGTCGGCAAAGTGCCGGTGATCCTCGTCGCTGGAAAGCGCGAAGCCGAGGAGCGCACGGTCTCCATGCGCCGTCTGGGGTCGCAGGATCAGTCGGTGGTCGGGCTTGATGCGGTCATCAAGTCGTTGGTGGCCGAATGCCTGCCGCCGGATTTGGCGCCTGCCGCGATGAAAGCGGCTGCGGAGTAAACAGATCAGGGGAAGCTTCGGCTTCCCTTTTTGTATTCAACAGAGGGTGACCATGCCTTTCCCTAATCCTGTGGATGCCGTCATCTTCGATATGGACGGGCTGTTGCTTGATACAGAGCGCGTCTATCGTGTGGTGCTGCAAAAGGCCTGCTTGGCGCATGATTATGAAATGACCGATGGACTTTTTCATTCACTGATCGGTGTGCCGGGACCCGCGGGTTTTGATATTATCCGCACGCATTTCGGCGATGCATTTCCAATGGAGGCTTATAAGAAGAGCATTGCCGGACTGGCAGAAGAGCTTTTTGCCGGGGGCGTGCCGTTGAAAGCCGGTGCGGCCGAATTGCTTCAGGGTCTCAATGCGCAAGGTGTGCCTATTGCGCTCGCGACCTCATCTGGCCGTGTCGTCGCTGAACGTCATCTGACACATGCGGGTGTCCGCGATCATTTCGAGATCATTTTCACCGGCGATGATGTTACCAACGGAAAACCGAACCCTGAGATATTTCTCAAAGCCGCAAACGCGCTCGCGATCCCGCCCGCTCATTGCGTTGTGCTTGAGGATTCACATAGCGGCATCCGCGCGGCTCACGCAGCGGGCACGATGCCGGTCATGGTTCCCGACATCGTTGCGCCGACGGATGAAATCCGCACGAAATGCGTGGCGGTTCTCGTCGATCTGCATGAGGCGCGCGGCTTGCTATTGCCTGTCTAATTGCGATGCCGTTTTATTTTCCTTCAAATCGCTTGGCATAGACCAGCGGCATGCCGTCGAAGCTTTCCCAGAAATTTGACTTCACGTCCCCGGCAAGCAGTTCAGACAGCATGAGGAGATGGATGTGCCAACCGCTGGCGAATTTGTAGCGGTTGTCGGATTTGCTGAGGCGGCTATGGGTGAGGGTGAGGCGCACTTTGTCACCTTCTGCTTCAAGCAGGAACTCAACCTGACTGCGGCCATTGTCAATGCCGTCACTCCAGTCGAAAACGAGGCGGTGCGGTGGTTCCCAAGCCAGCACCACGTTCTGACTTTGATGCGTGCCGCCGAAGCCTTTCATATGTTCAGGTGGAGAACCGGGGCGTGCACCGAGTTCGTCATTTCGCCAGACGAGCGTCAGGGCGCTACCATTCTTGGGTTCCATCTCGCCATCGGCAAACCATTTGGCGCGTAATTCGGCCTTGGTGAGATAGTCCCAGACGCGTTCAATCGGACCGGGGAGCAAACGTTCAAAACGGAGTGTCTGTTGGTCGATCAACTCGCCATGCATTGTGCTTTGCATATTCATGTCATTACCTCGCCAAATTGTTGAGATCGACGCAGTAGATCGCGGCGTTCTTTTGCATTAGATCCGCTCGTGTGAGCGATGTGTTGCCTTTGGTGGCCGCTTCCGTGAGATCGAGATAGGTGTGCCAGCCCATGCAGGTCTGCTTGTGGAATTCTTCCGGCACAGGAAAATGCGTGAGCGTTAGCAGAGTCGCGTCGCCTTGCGCCGTCAGGTCCAGTTGCAGATAGGATTCGGGATAAGCCGAGTGCGCATCTGCTGCGTCTTCGGGTTCAAACACATTCCACGTATAGGCGAGGTGGTGCGGCTCATGCCATTGCGTGACCGTGCCGCGAATATGTCCGCCCATCAGGTGCACCACGCCGCCGATGCGCGGCTCGATGCGGCTTTCACCAAACCATGCGGGCAGGTTTTCTGTGCGTGTCAGAAACTTCCACACGAGGGCTGCGTGCGCGGGAGGGGTGCGGGTGAAGCGCACGGCATTCATCGCAATGATTTTGCCCTTATCATTCATCGGTCTTGTCCTGTGCCGCCGCTTCAATCAGCGCCTGTTCCAGGGCGTCGAGTTTGGGGTTCCAGAAGCGGCGCACGCTCGCGAGCCAGGCATCTACTTCGGCGAGCCCCTCGGGGTCGATGGTGTAGAAGCGCCGCTGCGCATCGACGCGGACACGCACGAGGCGGGCAGCTTTGAGCGTGCGCAAATGTTGAGAGACGGCAGGCGCGCTGATGGCAAAGCGGCTGGCGATCTCGCCGGACGACAATTCCCCGCCGCCGAGCATTTGCACGATGTGCCGACGCGTCGGGTCGGCGAGAGCTGTAAAACTTTCCATGCCATATAATTGCCAAATTACTTAATTAAGTCAATATGAAAATAAAGATCATTGTCTTTGATCAATCCCGACCATGCCGTCGGGTCGCAAATGGACTATGGTTAACCTCAGGGTACTGCTACGCGTGTGCATTCGCGCTGGTCGGGGTTGTTATATGAAGACTGTTATCGCTGGTTTCCTCGTCGCACTTCTAAGTGGCGCGGGCGCTGCCTTGTCCGATGAAGTGGCCCCCGCCGCTCCCATGGCCATGTCGCCCGTGGTCAGCGGCGGTGAGATCGTCGATCCGGCGTCAGTCGTAACCCCCACAGGCTTCCGCTGGCGCGTCACCAAGCTTTCTTGGAGCGCCAGCGATGAGCGCGCTTTTGGCGATTTCGTGCATGCGCTGGGGTCGAGCAATTGCCGCAACATGGATGAATGCCTCAAGAGCCCGGCGAACATTTATCGCTCGAGCGACCCCAAGGGCATGAGCTTCTATGCCGATTGCGCTGATCTGCCTTATCTGTTGCGCGGCTATTTCGCATGGAAAAACGGTTTGCCCTTTTCCTACGCGAGTGGTGTTGCCGCAGTGGGTAATTCCAAGGACCTGCGTTATTCGCGCTATGGCAACTATGTTTACGCCCGCACCGATGTGCGCCCGCCCGCCGAAGGTCTGTGGCCCAATGCGCGGCTCGTTTTTTATAATCTCAATAATTACATTTCTAGCGCCATGTACCGTTTCGCGCCGGACCAGACGCGCGGCGAGTTGGCCGACTTCTATCCGGTTAAAATTGCACCGGGTTCTATTCGTCCGGGTACGGTTATTTATGACCCAAACGGCCATGTCGCAGTTGTCTATGATGTGGACAAAGAGGGTCGTATTCGCTTTATCGACAGTCATCCTGACAATACCGTGACGCGCGGTAATTATGGCCGTCGCTTTGTGCGGGCGTCGGCCCCCATGGGTGCAGGATTTAAAAATTGGCGTCCGTTGACGCTTGTCGGTGCAAAGCAGGGTGCCGACGGTTCCTATGTCGGCGGCGTCATCAAGCTTGCCGCCAATGCGGATTTACCCGATTGGTCGGACGAGCAATTTTTTGGCACGGAAGGCGGACGCAACTGGTCGGCGGCGCAGTTTGTCTATCAGGGCACTGCAATTGACTATTACGATTACGTGCGCCGCGCGGTCGCGGGGCACGACATTATCTATGATCCGTTGAGTGAAACCCGCAGCATGGTGCGCGGCCTTTGCGATGATTTGCGCTATCGCTCCGAAGCCGTTGATGTGGCCATTAAGGCGGGCATACATCAGCAGGACCAGCCCGCGCGTCTGCCGGAAAATATCTACGGCACTTCCGGTGATTGGGAAACCTATTCGACGCCCTCGCGGGATGCCCGGCTCAAAGTGTCGTTCAAGGAATTGCGCGATCAGATGGTCAAATTCGTTGAATTGGCAGGCGCGGGTGATGCACATGTCGCTTATGCGGGCACTGACCTCTCGGGTGATCTCGCCACCGCCTATCGTGAAGAGGCAGCGCTTTGCGAGGTCACCTATGCCGCGAGCGATGCGGGCATCCGGCATTTGAGTTTCGAGGAAGCCCGCAAGCGTCTGTTTGACCTGTCGTTTGATCCCTATCAATGCCCTGAGCGACG
>JAUSLL010000056.1 GCA_030649335.1 Parvibaculum sp.
AGGTTCGTGCCACCCTTGGCATGGCCATGGATGCGGCCCTTGTGGGCCTTTCGGAACTTAGTGCGCTTCGGTTGCAACATGATCGAAACTCTTCTTTATCGCTCAATTCTAATCGGAAGATCGAAACTTAAGGCCGTTAGGCTTAGTTCCGGTCCTCACGGCGTGGGCGGCCACCGCCGCTATTGCCGTCGCCGGCACCTTCAAGTGCGCGACGTTCTGAGGCCATCGGATCATGCTCAAGGATTTCGCCCTTGAAGATCCAGACCTTGATGCCGCATGTGCCGTAGGCCGTCTTCGCCGTCGCCACACCGTAGTCAATGTCGGCGCGCAGCGTGTGCAGCGGCACACGACCTTCACGATACCATTCGGTACGCGCGATTTCCGCGCCGCCCAAACGACCCGCGCAGTTGATGCGGATGCCACCAGCGCCGAGACGCATGGCAGACTGCACGGCCCGCTTCATTGCACGGCGGAACGCAACGCGGCGCTCAAGCTGCTGGGCAATATTCTCGGCGACAAGCGTCGCGTCGATTTCGGGCTTACGCACTTCAACGATGTTGAGGTGCACTTCAGAGGCAGTGATCTTGCCGATGTCCTTGCGGAGCTTGTCGATATCGGCGCCTTTTTTGCCGATGACAACACCCGGACGCGCTGTGTGGATCGTCACACGGCACTTCTTGTGAGGACGCTCGATCACGATCTTCGAAATACCGGCCTGCTTCAGCGTAGAAGAAAGCATTTCGCGGATCTTGATGTCTTCGTGCAGCAGCTGGCCGTATTCACGACGACCCGCAAACCAGCGCGAGTCCCATGTACGGTTGATGCCAAGACGCAGACCGATTGGATTGACTTTATGACCCATCAGGCCGTCTCCTCGACTTGACGCACGACAATTGTGATCTGGCTGAACGGCTTTTCGATGCGGCCAACTCGACCACGCGCGCGGGCGTGCCAGCGCTTCATCACCAGATTCTTGCCGACGAATGCCTCAGCGACGATCAGATCATCGACGTCCAGGCTGTGATTGTTTTCCGCATTCGCAATCGCGCTCTGAAGAACCTTCTTCACATCGCGCGCAATGCGCTTGTTGGAAAAGGTCAGATCGGCGAGAGCGCGTTCGGCCTTCTTACCGCGAATAAGCTGCGCGACGAGATTGAGCTTCTGCGGGCTGATGCGGATCATCCGGCCGGTGGCCAGAGCCTCACTGTCAGGCAGTCTGCGTTTGTTTGCAGGTTGACCCATGACTTAACCCTTCTTCGCTTTCTTATCGGACGCATGGCCGGGGAACGTGCGCGTCGGCGCAAACTCACCAAACTTGTGACCAACCATGTCTTCGTTCACGAGCACCGGAATGTGCTTCTTGCCGTTGTGCACGGCAAACGTGATGCCGATGAACTGCGGCAGGATCGTGGAACGACGGCTCCAGATCTTGACGACATCTTTGCGGGTCGATGCGCGAGCAGCGTCTGCCTTCTTGAGAAGGTAGCCATCCACAAACGGACCCTTTTTAACGGAACGTGCCATATCGAATTCCCTCAGCCCTTCTTCTTGTGACGGCTGCGCAAGATGTATTTATCGGTCGCCTTATTAGCGCGTGTCTTCTTGCCCTTGGTCGGCTTGCCCCACGGTGTAACCGGATGACGACCACCCGAGGTGCGGCCTTCACCACCGCCGTGCGGATGGTCAACCGGGTTCATGGCAACGCCACGAACCGACGGACGCTTGCCGAGCCAACGGTTACGACCGGCTTTCGCCAGCGTGATGTTGGAATGGTCAGGGTTCGACACGGCGCCAATCGAGGCCATGCACTCACCGCGGACCATGCGCTGCTCGCCCGACGAAAGACGGATGAGAGCGTAACCCTGATCACGACCCACGAGCTGAACGTAAGTGCCCGCCGAGCGTGCGATCTGACCGCCCTTACCGGGCTTCAGTTCGACGTTGTGGATGATCGTGCCGACCGGGATCGACGCAATCGGCATTGCATTACCCGGCTTCACGTCGACCTTCTTGCCCGAGATCACTGTGTCGCCGACAGCCAAACGCTGCGGGGCCAGGATGTAGGACAGTTCACCGTCTGCATACTTGATCAGCGCGATGAAGGACGTGCGGTTCGGATCGTATTCGAGACGTTCGACAGTCGCCGGAATTTCCAAACGCGTGCGCTTGAAGTCCACCATGCGATACGAACGCTTATGACCGCCACCACGATTGAACGCTGTAATGCGTCCGTGGTTGTTACGACCACCAGATTTCGACAGACCTTCAGTGAGGGTCTTGACCGGCTTGCCCTTATAGAGCGCCGACCGATCGACCAGCACAAGGCCGCGCTGGGCGGGGCTTGTCGGTTTGTATTTTTTCAATGCCATCGGTGCAGCTTCTCTCTTAGAGACCAGTCGTCACGTCGATCGAGTAGCCCTCTTCGAGCGTCACGATC